>CAIJXO010000068.1 GCA_903824735.1 uncultured bacterium
GGAGTAAGGCTATTTACAGTTAAAGTAACAGCTCATCTTTTTGTCATCATCTAATTTATAGACCTTCAACTTTACCCCTTCTCGATCTCCATTCTTGTCGAATCGTATTTCTCCAGATGCGCCGATAATATCCATGCGATATAAGGCTTTCTTAATGTTGAGGATATCGGAGCCACCAGATTTTATTGCTTGCGCGGTTGCCAAGAATACATCATAACCATACTCGGCAGGAAATTGTGGTTTGGAATTATAGATATTCTCATAGACCTTGCGGAAAGCAACACTTCCGGGTGGAGCAATATCTGGACTAGTAAATATAAAGTTATTGAACACCTTCTTATCCATCTCAAACAAGCTGCTAGTAAAAGATGCTGCTGAACCGATCATTTGCTGTTTTAATCCCAGCTCGGATTTCTGTCTCAAGAAAATAGGAGTGTTGTTCGGGTAACCAACAAAAACGATGAGGTCTGAAGTGCTTTTCGCCCTTGCTAACAATAGCCTAAAGTCGGCTTGAGCAATGCCAAACTTTTCGTTCTCAATAATTTTATCACTGATATTTGCGACTATCTGAGAATTAATGGCGTCTCCATAATCATTGTTAACACTAAACAGCGCGACTCTTTTAAAATTGTTCGCCAAAACATATTTCGAGATTAGATTTGCATCTTCGCTATCCGATGGATATACCCTAAATATATTATCCCCTGCCAAAGTTATCGCCAGACTACTGGCGCCAGCGGCCACAACAATTACTCCATCTCTTTCGGCTAAAGGACTTATAGCAAGAGTGTCCCCACTACAGACAAGACCGATTATCATTTTTACTTTATCTTGTGTAACTAATTTGTTATAAGTGGAAAGAGCAACTTTAGAATCGCAGGCACTATCTTCATAAACAACAGAAATATTCTGCTGCGGAAAATTTTTCCTCGCTAGTTCAATACCCTTCTGAATCAACTGTCCATGTTCAGCCGCAAAACCAGTAAGTGGTGTAATTACGCCCACAACTACCGGCTTACCGACGCTTTCTTTCTTTATGTTTGTATACCCAAGTATTGCGACCACTACAACAACCACTATTCCAAAAATAATATAATTTTTCTTCATGTTTTTGTCGTTAAATTACTATGCGATATATTTTCACACATAATTTAGAGAAAGTCCTGTTTTTCCGTATAAAACGTAGTGATTTCCAGAAAAGCTTGATTTTAAAACGCTATATGCTATACTTTAGACGTCGGAAAATCCGACCTTTTAATTAAAAACACTAGAATGTCCCTAATAAACAAACTAGCAGAAGTCGGCTTAACCGTTAAAGAAGCCAAAATCTACATGGGTCTTTTGAAGCTCAAAGATGCTTCAGCGGTTCAACTGTCCAAAGAAATTGACCTAGCCAAGACTACGACCTACGATACCCTTGAATCGATGAGGAAAAAGGGTCTTGTGAGTGTCTGGAAGAAAAACAATATCTCCTTCTACTCTCCAGAGAGTCCAAATAAGATTCTAAAGATGGAGGAATCAAAAATCGACACTCTAAAGCAGATTATCCCCGAGCTCAACTACGTCGCTGAAGCCGATGCTTTGAGCCCGTCAGCTAGACTCTATGTCGGAAAGGCGGGCGCCAAAAAGGTACTCGATGAAGTAATCGAGAAAGCTAAACTACAAAGAGTTAATACTATCTACTCTTACATTAGACCAGATTCTATCGACTACTTGCCTGTTGCCTCTAGGGCCTGGATTAAAGAAAGAGAAGCTGCCTCAATAAAGATGAACATAATTAGACCAGAGATTGAGGATCCCAGCCAAGATGTCGGTTATGATAACAACGACTTGAGAGAGACTAGAATTCTGAGCGATCGTGGTCCATTAGAAAGCTCCTTCTACATTTATGGTGGTAATATTGCTTTATTTTATCTTGACCATGAGAAGATGTACTCCCTGATTATTGAATCTCCACATTTTACAAACACCCTCAAAGGATTTTTTGATTTTATGTGGAATAGTTTGGAGGCTACTTCGTCAGACAGTTACTAGTCACTATCTGCCAGTTTCACAAACTTCCCTCCTTTAACCGTCTTCAATATTACCGGAATACTAAACTCGCCACCGGGGACACTACTGTATATGCCAAAAGCGCCAGAAAAATCGTGAGCGGACTTAAGATCTTTAATAATGATGTCACTACGAATATCGCCTTTTTCCAATATTTCAGCCAGTAATTTTATTGCATCGTGCAGATGTGCTGAACCAGGGCCAGGATTTACCCCGTAAGTTTTAAAATACAAATCGATAAAGTTAGCAGTCGAATCAGTCGCCTGAGTGTAGACAATATTTTCAGCAGCACCTAAAGCCGCGGTCAGAGTTTCTTCGCCTTCAATAAAATTGAAGCCAAGTAAATCTCCGTCATAACCGAGCTGTCTGACTTGTTTCGCAAATATCCCGGCTGAACCTGGTAACAAACCGATGATGATAGTATCGGGCTTTGAAGCCAAGATTTTAGTGATTTCTGAGCGAAAATCTTTCGCCGCTGGGCCAATCTGAGCTGAAAGTGCCAGATGATTCTTTATGTAACCATCGTTAACTAAAGAATTATAGGCGGTTTGGGTTCCATCTTGAATCGCAATGATTGAAGCCATGTTTTTATAAGCCTTGGATCTTATGTATTGTGCCAAAGCTATGCCCTCTTGTGTCGGTGAGAGCTCCAAGCGCACCACATAGTCGTGAGCGACCTGAACGGGAGCGGATGCGACGGCGATGAGTGGGATTTTCGTGGTATCGGCGAGAGGGGCGACGGCAGAGCACGGTGTGGAAGTGAGACAAATGATTGCCGACACTTTGTCGACGGAAACTAATTTATTAAAAGCGGAGACGGTACTCTTCGACTCAAATTTATCATCCTCAAATATAAGGCTGACCTGCTCGCGAGTGCTGGTAGATAAATCATTGTAAGCCAACAAGGCACCGTTCTTAGCATTTTCACCAATCGAAGATAATTCACCAGAGAGCGGTAGTATAACTCCAATCTTTAGTGGCTTCGGATTTACCGTGTGAAAGGTAAAGCCTAAATACAGACCCAAGATTATAATTATACCGACAATTAAATTGCGTTTGATTTTCATATAACTAATTATCGATAAAACCGGCACAATGTAAATATTTAACGACAAAATAATAGTCTAAATGACCCATGCCTTGATTTATATAGTTAAAACATGCTATAGTTTTGTAAATATTTTACGACAAATGGACACCTTAGCTTTACTAAAACAGTTCGGAATAAACGAAAAAAGCGCGAAGGTTTACTTGGCTATTTTGGAGCTGGGAATTTGTACTGCTTCCAAGGTTGCGGATAAAGCTAAGATTCCCAGGACTTTGGTCTACGATATTATTAAAAAACTTTTGGCTCAAGGTTTATTGAAAAATATTCACCGCTCCGGCAAGAATTATTTCTCAGCAATCTCCCCTGCTGAGCTACTCGAGCTACAGGAACAAAAGGTGCAGAGACTGAAGAAAGCCTTGCCCGAACTAAATCAACTAAGCCAAGGTCAAGGCCGAAAACCGCAAGTATTTTATTACGAAGGAAAAAATGGAATCGATTATATAAACAAAGACTCCTTAAAACAAAAAGGTGAAATCATCGGCTTCACTAGTCCACTTTATGTAACGTATCAGCAAAAGTACATCAGTAAAGAATATGCCTCTGGCCGGACAATGCTGGGGCGAAAAGCACGTGTGATTGGTGAGCAAGCACCCGAAATAATGGAGCTAAAACGTAAGGACGGTGACTTTCTCCGTAGTACAAAGATCTTGCCCCGAGAACTTTTCTCCTCGAATATCGAGCTTGGTATCTGCCAAGACAAAGTCTATATCGTCGATTATAAAGACGAATTTGGCTTTATTATCGAAAGTGAATCGGTCGCCAAGACTCTAAAGATGATTTTCAATATGATTTGGAATAATGCGGAGGGGTTGAGGTAGAACTACTTCCCCAAATATGCCAAATGCCTAGACCTCGGGCGACTTATGCACATCCCGTTCTTGCACCATTTCAGGCAGGGTGTGATAGCATTAAGACATGAAACCAACAAAGATTTCCATATTTGAAGGGAAGAAAATTAGAAAGATTTGGGATAAGGAAAAAGAGGAGTGGTTCTTTTCCGTAGTCGATGTTTGTGGCGCCCTGTCTGAGAGTGTCGATGCTGGATCATACTGGAGAAAGCTTAAACAGAGGTTAAGCGAAGAAAGTGGTCAGGTCGTGACATTTTGTCACGGACTGAAATTAGAGGCCACTGATGGAAAAAAATATGTGACTGACTGTGCAGATACAGAGGGTATATTTCGTATTATTCAATCAATCCCTTCCCCTAAAGCTGAGCCATTCAAGCTCTGGCTAGCGCGGGTCGGTTATGAACGCGTTGAGGAAACAAATGATCCAGAACTGGCAATAAACCGCGCCTTAAATACCTATCTTAAGAAAGGTTACACGCCAGAGTGGGTCAATCGGAGATTAAAAAGTATCGAGATTAGAAAAGATTTGACTGATGAGTGGGTAAAACGTGGAGTCAGAAAAGGTTCCGAATTCGCCCTACTGACCGACGAGATAACTTTTGCTTGGGCTGGAATTAGAACCAAGCAGTATAAAGAACTCAAAGGCTTAAAGGGTGAAAGTCTGCGTGACAATATGACTAATCTGGAGCTGGTTCTAAACATGCTAGCCGAAACGGCCACTACTGAGATTTCCAAGAAAGTGAAACCAAAAGATTTTCGAGAAAATACCAAAACTGCACAGGATGGAGGAAGTATTGCCGGTAAAGCTCGAAAAAATTTGGAGGATAAACTAGGAAAAAGCGTTGTAGATGATAAAAAGTTTTTACCTTAAACCCTACTTCCCCAAATACGCCTCAATCACATTAGGCTGTGATAGCGCTTCGGCTGGAGTGCCTTCAGCGATTACTTTTCCACTATCAAGCACGATGACGTGATCAGAAAGCTCACGAATAATATCCATATTGTGCTCGACGAGGACGACGGTCTTACCTTGAGTACGAAGTAAAGATAAAGTCTCAGAAACAATTTTAATCATCTCGGGAAATAGTCCAGCAAAAGGTTCGTCAAACAAAACGGTGTGCAGTGCGCCATCACCATCTTCGTTTAAAGCCAAGATACGGGCAATTTCGAGCAGCTTTCTCTGTCCGTAAGATAAATCATGCGCCAAGCTATTTCTCTTCTCCCACAAACCGACATGCTTCAGCACTTTTTCGGCGATATCCAAATGATATTTTTTATGTCTTTCAAAAAGCGAACCGATGACGTGGCGCGAAGTAATAACAACTAGAATATTATCCAAAACCGGCATTTGTTCGAATAAACGGATATCTTGGAAAGTACGGCTAATGCCGAAATCTGGTAAATCGTAAGGATGAATATGGGTCAGGCTAGTATGCTCACCGATATAAACGGTTCCGGAATCAAAGGGAAACATACCCGTCAAAAGGTTGATGAAAGTAGACTTACCGGAGCCGTTTGGTCCGATGATACCAGTGATTTTCCCAGGTATAAGCTTGATAGACACACCGTCCACCGCTTTCACTCCCCCGAAATGCTTTTGAATGTTTTCTGTTCTTAGGATTGGCACGCTATGTAGTATAGCAAAAACTAGTATTTAACCCAACCATGATCGGTATAAGTCTGAAGATAAATCTTTCTTAACGAATTTCCAAGTGGGTCGAAAGAAAGTTCGCCCGCCGCCCCTATCATTTTCACTTTTCGCAGATTATCAGCAACTTCCTTAGTGTTTTCAATATCACGGCTTTTTTCTAGAGCTTCTTTTAGTGCGTAGACGTCGTCATAAGTGTAAGTTGCATCTGCCATGAACATATCAGCGCCGAAAGCTTGTTTGTATTTTATTTGAAAGTCCTGGGCTTTCTGATTTGCTGGGTCTAGATCATAGTTGTTATCAACGGCCCGCATCTTTGTTAAAGTATCCTTCAGTTCATTATAAATGAACGGTAAGATATAGATTGTCGTACCAGAGTAAAGCTTTTTATCGTCGAGCCCAATCCTAGCCAGCTGTTTTGTGAGATTAATTATCTCCGGACTAGGTATACCCTCGATAACTATTGTATCTGGGTTATAAGCTTTAATCTTAGCCAGCTGTGTCTTAAAGTCAGTGTCGCCGAAATTAAAAGATTCGTCCAGAAATTCAATGCCTCGAGCCTCCTGTTTTAGGCCTTTTAGATAAGACGCCGTATCAGCATAGTTAAGTGAAATGACTCCGACCTTCTTTGATCCCTCTTTTACTAAGGCCATCCCAATAGACCGACCAGCCTCCTCCATATCAAAGTGATCTTTAAAGACATAGTTACCCGTACCAATCTTAGAAACTGTAGCCGAAATGTAAACAACTTTGCTTTCCTCAGCGATTGGAGCGGTAGCAAACGACGGACCAGAAAAGCCAGTCATCAGGTATTTAACTTTGTCGGCGCTTATCAATTTTCTGACTGCTGTCACAGATCTACCTACCTCTCCAGCATCATCCTCAAAGATGACTTCTAGTTTTTTACCCCTCACTCCACCGTTCTGATTAATTTCAGACACAGCTAAATCAACTCCGCGTTTAAATTCGGTCCCGTACAGAGAAAACTGACCGGACAAAGAATAAACCGCACCAATTTTAATAGTTTCGTCACCCTTTGGGCTGTGTCGACTAACCAAACAAGCAAAAGCGACCAGCAACACCACTACACTCCAGATAATGTATTTATTTTTCATAGCCACCACATAATCACACGAAATCGCGTATTAGTCCTAAGCTAGGTCTAAATTATTGACCTTGGCTTATATTACCTTGCAAATAAAGGTAATTATGATATAATAAAGTCGTCCACAGTTTGGACTTTTAATGAAAACACTAAACAAATTGATCCAGTACGGCCTAAGTAAAGCCGAGGCTCTAGTCTACCTCGATGTCCTATCCCACCTCGATTCTTCAGCTTTTGCTATATATAAACGCATAGGCTTGCCGAAGACTAGTGTCTATCACCTACTTGAGTCTCTCAAGAAAAGAGGCTTAGTTGAATCCTGGAAGAAAAACAATATTTTATATTTCTCCGCTGGTAGTCCTAAGAGACTTCTGTCTGAAGTTAAAGAAAAAGAGGATCTCTTAAACACCCTCATCCCCGAGCTAATTCAGTTCTCCAATACCGACAGCCAAAGTGATTCCGTTAAAATGTATGAAGGAGCCGAAGGTCTAAAGACTGTAATGCGCGAAGCCTTAGAATATTGTAAAAAACACAACATAAACAGCATGTTAACCGCGGCGATAGATTCTTTTGAGCAGACGATGCCAAAATTTACCAATAAATGGGTTGCCGATAGAGAAAGCCTGAACATCTTTGTTAAGATGCTTGTACCTAAGGGTAAAATAGCCAGAGGTTATGAATCAAACGCTCTAAGAGAAACCAGGTTTCTCCCAAACAACTTCAGCTTGCCCGGTATTATCAATATCTATGGCAATCGAGTTGATTTGTTCTCTATTAAGAACGATAAACTTAATGCTGTAGTAATTGAATCAAAAATATACGTCGACTTATTGAGAAACTTTTTCTTGCTGACCTGGGAAAATTCGGAGAGGGCAATCAGATAACAACTACCTCACACACTTCCCTCCCTCAATCGTCGTCAAAACCAGGTCTCTTTCGACAACATTATTTTCGTTAAACTGAATATCTCCATACACACCCGATAGCTTAGTGTTCTTTAGATACACCAACGCCTTTTCAGGATTACTGTCGGTAGCTAAAGCAGCATTTAGGGCAGTCAAAGTATTTTCAAAAGCCAAACCATAGAAAGTCGAATTTACTTTTAGCTCCATATTTTTATAGTCTGGATACTCATAGCTATAATTACCATTTAGATCATACCTCTTGTCACCAATCACTCCAGGAAAGGTGCAAGATAGATAGGTCAGAAGTGGCGCTTTTATATTTTGCGTCGATAAATCAGCAAACACTTGATTCAGAGATGGACCATAGCCAACAACTACCATTACATCGGGTTTGAAAGTTTTAATCTTTAGAGCGCTAGTCTTGAAATCAGTAGTCGTCTTCTCAAAAGAAAAACTCTCAACAGTATGACCATAAGCAATATTTTTCTGCCATTCATCTTTCCAAATATTTCCAAACTCATCGTTCAAATAGATAATCGCTACCCTCTTCCAATCTGGATTATTATTTATCTGCATAGCGACATCATTTAGTGAAGGCACTAAACCCTGAAACAGATAATTGCGACCCTTCGTCAGACCATAACCAGCGGCGTCAGTGATTAATAGAACTTTATTAGCCTCAGTGACTGGCGCAATGGCGTTTGTTATCCCACTAGTACCAGTGACAATAAACTTAACCTTATCGATATTAATAAGCTTGGTAACGGCCGACACACCGACCTTAGGATCATTGACTGAATCTTCAATAATTAAATCGACCTTCACATTGTTCTTTTCTTCAAAATACTTCACCGCATCACGGACACCCTGAGCCGAGACTTCGCCAAAGACAGCCGCAGGGCCGGATAAAGCGTATATGGCCCCTATTTTAAGGTTATTTTCCAAGGGTTTTTGACCATCCCAGAGGATGGCTAAAACTACTAAAATTATCGCGAGCGAAATAATGATATTCTTCTTTTTCGGGACGTATCCCCACACGCCCCACTGGTGTTAGAATAGGGTTATGTCTCGTACTTCTAA
>CAIJXO010000069.1 GCA_903824735.1 uncultured bacterium
ATATATAAAGTATACTTATTTCTTTTTAAAAATGCAACAAAATGGTGGTATTGGCCACCACTTATATCATTTGATAGTATACGGTTATGGAAAACAACAAAGCAAAGACTGTCTGGAGATGGTTGGGCATTGCCATTATTCTTATCCTGATCATAATTATCGGGATAAAAAATTCTAGTCCAGAGAAATATCGCGAGCAAATTAAGGTGGGAGTGATTGCTCCCCTATCTGGCAACCAGGCCTTTATTGGTCAAGATTTTAAAGAGGGCATAGAACTAAGTGTGCCGAACGGCGTTTCTCTTTTCTTTGAGGATAGTCAGGGCGATATTGCTAAAGCAGTTAGTGCCTATAATAAGCTTAAATTAGAAAAAATAGATGTCCTGGTTGTGGTCGGGGCTGGTGATGAGGCCCTAATTCCCCTTGTCGATAAAGATAAAATTCCAACGATTCTGACGGTATCCTCCACCGGTGGTCTGCCAGCAAAGAGTAAATACGTCTTTAGATATTTCACTAACGCCGATAGCGATGTTCCGGTCATGATGAAATACATTAAAGATAATCTAGACGTAAAAAAGATTGGTATTATCAACATCCAAGATAATTACGGTATTAGTTATAAAGGTGTATTCGAGAAGGAAGCCGAAAGAAACGGAATGGTCATATCCGGAGCAGAACAATATTTTTACAGTAGTTTAGATTACAAAACTCAACTGACTAAGCTAAATCAGACAAAACCAGATGCAATCTATATAGTTGGCTTGGACTATCAAGTTATACAGATACTAAAACAGGCAAAGCAGTTAGGAATAACTACGAAATTTCTAGCAATTGGTACCATTGCCACAGGCTACGCAATCAGTCAGGCCGACGGAACACTGGAGGGTGTCTATACCACGGCATTTTGTACTGATGGTTCACCTTTGAGTTTCCAAGAGAGATTCAAAACAAAATACGGTAAGGCTGGAGGTTTCTTCGCGGAGATTGGTGATGATATTACAAGCTTTATAAACATGGCCTCCAAGTCACAGGGTGCGAAATTCTCTGCAGATAGATTCATTGAAGAACTCATTTCAGTAAAGAATTATGCAGCAAATACAGGGTCAGTAAGTAGCACCCCTGAGGGGGAATTAATGATCGAGGTCTGTCCTAAAGTGATTAAGGATTCAAAAATCTACAATCTTTCCACTGGTAAATATTCCCAGTATTAGAATTTATCTCACCATCTCTGGCACTCCATTTACCATAGTCCAAATAGAAGCGGAGCTGCGGAAGTTCTGACTATTTAGATCTTTGGTTACCTTTCCGACTTTACCATTGTACTCAGTGATAGCTTTAACATTAGCAAACAAGTCGCCCCCCTTCTCAAAGCTCTGAACGAGCATGTTGAAAATATCATAACCATAAGGAACGGTACGGGCATTAAAGCGGATGTCTGGGTAAAGCTTTACGAAGCGCTCTTTCAGGGCGAGGTCGGTTAAAGTTGAATCAGTAAACCATAGACCATTATATAGACTAGGATTTGGACTAGTAGTAAAGACTCCCATAGTACTAATATTTTGAATACCGTTGTCTTTCAATTCCTTTGTAGCGATGTCTAGCGATGGAGGGAATGCTCCAATCAAATATATATCTGGTTTCTTACTCTTAGCTTTTGCCACCATTGTCTTAAAGTCGCGATTGTCAGCATTAAACGATTCGTTAAAGACAACGCTCATACCTCGTGCTTCAACTTGCTGTAACAAATTATTGACCAAAATCGTAAAACCAGGATGTGTCTGAGCTAGGATAGCAATCGTCTTATTCCCTCTTTTTTGTGCCTCATCAAGCCAGGTCTTAACCTCATCTGGAGGTAAGATAAGATTTGTAAAGTTATATGCTACGTTTCCTATGGTGACGTCGTTACAATCACAAATATGCACGACACCTGCCTTTTCAGCTATAGGTTTAACAGCATTTCCACTACCAGATGTGACAGTGATAATTGCTTTAACTCCATCAACGTTGATTAATTTCTGTGTTGCAGTAGTAGACTTGGCTGGTGTCGAAGCATCATCTTCAACTACAACTTGATAAGTATATTTAGTACTCGTTTCAGAAACATCAGCTAAAGCCATTTCAATACCCTTTACCAGAGTCGTGCCGTAGGCGGCAGCCGCTCCGGTCACGGGCGCCACCACACCAATCTTAACAGTCTCTTTTCCACCTACCGTCCGGTTCTGCAGGCTCCAAACCCCCAAGATGACTACAACGACAAGTACAACAACCGAAATAATTTTCTTATTCATAAATTTATATTATTGATAATAGAAACATCATAACAGGTAAATAAAGTTCGTCAACATAAAATAACGGGACGTATCCCCACACGCCCCACTGGTGTTAGAATAGGG
>CAIJXO010000070.1 GCA_903824735.1 uncultured bacterium
GTACTATGACATTTAGATGCACCAATTGTAAACCTTACCCCAACTTCACCTGGAACCTTAAATGCATTATATGTTAAAGAGGGAGACAGAGTGCAAGCGAACTCACAAATAGCATTAGTTGGTTCACAAATAATTTATACTAAAGAAGGTGGCATTGTTTCTAGTGCACCTCTTGTTTTGGGTTCATACTATTCTCCTGGGCAGATTGTTGTTTCTGTCGTTAATGACGAGAAAATGAGAGTCATAGGGAAAATAGAAGAAACTAAGGGATTAGATAGTATAAAAGTCGGGCAACCTGCTACTTTTACTGTTGATACGTTTCCTGACAATGAATATGAGGGTATCGTTGATGAAATAAGTCCAGTATCAAACAATAGTGGTATTTTATTTTCTATTTCAGATAAAAGACCAGTCAATAAATTTAATGTCTATATAACATTTGATGTATCTAAATATCCAGAATTAAAATCCGGCATGTCTGCTAAGTTATTAGTAGATATCAGATAGTCAACTGTATGACAAACTCTGAAGTAAAAAAACCAACACACTCCCCCTGGATTGTACTTATAACTGTAATGGTAGGTACTCTTCTTATTGGCCTTGATCGCACGGTAGTCAACCTAGGGTTACCTGGGATGATTAGCGATTTTAATATAACCGTTTCTGCTGCTGGTTGGATTGCAACTGCCTATATAATTTCAAACGCAGTTTTCGTGCCAGTTTTTGGCAAACTTGGAGATAAACTTGGTAATAGAATTATTTACTTATGGAGTTTTGTTGCTTTTGTGATTATCTCTGTATTTGCTGGGCTTTCTTGGAATTTATCTTCCATGATATTTTTTCGTGTACTCCAGGGACTCGTTGGGGCTGCAGTATATCCAACCGCGATGGCTCTTATTGCCAAAACTTTTAAAGATCCGCAACAGAGAACCCAAGCACTTGGTCTTTGGTCTGCATCTTTTGCTGTTTCTGCGGTACTCGGGCCACTTATTGGAGGACCACTAATTGATAATCTATCTTGGAGATGGCTTTTCTATATAAATCTTCCTGTCGGTATTATAGGTATTTTTATGACACTTTGGTATTTACCACACGACAAACCTGTAGATAAAAAATCTGGTTTTGACTACAAGGGCGCAAGTGTTCTTGCCATAGCTCTTACTTCACTAGTCCTTGTTCTTGAAAAGGGTCGTGATTGGGGGTGGGTTTCTTGGGAAAGTGTTATTTTTTATGTTTTAGTTGCGATAGCTTTAACTGTTTTCTATTTTATTGAGAAAAGAGCCAAAGATCCAATTGTTGATTTGAAACTTTTTAGTAATAGAATTTATTCAAATATTCTCTTGCTTTCATTTATAACTTTTGGAGGTATGATGGGAGCAATGTTCCTTCTGCCTGTTTTTGCGCAAACCTATCTTGGTTTTAATGCTACAGAAACTGGTTTCCTATTTATTCCAATGGCACTTTCTATGTTTGTGGCAGCCCCATTGGGAGGTTATTTGTCACGTAAGATTCCTTTGAAATATCTTGTAAGTATTGGAATGGCAATTTCAGCTTTTGGTATTTATCTTTTCTCTGGGCTAGACGTAAAAACAACTGCACTTGACCTTATTATACCTCTAATTGTTTTTGCTTTAGGTATGGGACTAGGTATGGCACCAATGACGGCCGCCGCCACTAACTCTGTACCTGCAAACGAGGTTGGAGTTTCTTCTGCTTTGCTTAACCTTGTGCGAAATATCGCAGGGGCTGTAGGTATTGCCTTTTTTAGTACAGTCTTAAGTAATATTATTGAGTCAAATGTACTTCAGCTTGGTCAAGATGCAATTATTAATACTACCAATCCGCAAGTAATACAGACAGTTAGTGCACTTATTATTCTTAAAGCACAAGTAATGGCATATGGAGATGTATTTGTTATTGCTTCTTGTGTTATGGCTGTTGGTGTCATTGTAGCATTATTTTTACGTCAACCAAAAATGCAAGCTGAACATACAAAAGAAGAACTACCAACTACAACAATTATCCATTAAAATTATTTAAATATTTA
>CAIJXO010000071.1 GCA_903824735.1 uncultured bacterium
GATAATAGCAATAATAACCAAGAGAATCACTCCATCAGAAATAACCAGCCATTTCTGCCCCTTTAGCGATTCGGTCGTTTTTTTAATTAATTCTGGCATATTATCGTATGAATCGTACTATTTTTTGGCCATACCTTCAAGGGCCTTTAGGGCTTCCACTGGAACCATATAGACAACAGTGTTGCTTTGGTCTGAGGCCATATCATTTATTGACTGTAGAGTTCTCAAATGCAGGGCACCTGGAGTTCGAGCTAGCATTTCGGCGGCCTTAGCGATATTTTCTGATGCGGCCAATTCACCTTGAGAATTGATAATGACCGCTCTTTTTTCTCTTTCGGCTTCGGCTTGCTTACCAATTGTGCGCTCCATCTCTGGTGGTAGGCTTACATCTTTTAGTTCCACATTTTGCACTTTCAAACCCCAAGCATCAGTCTCTTTATCGACAATTTCGCGAATACGATCAGCAATCTTATCGCGACTTGATAGCAATTCATCTAGGGTGACTTCACCGACGATATTTCTCATCGTGGTCTGGGCATATTGAGAAATGGCATAACGAAAATCTTCAACTTCCACAATCGCTTTATTGGCATCACTGACTTTATAGTAAATAACAGCATTAACGCGAACTGACACGTTATCTTTGGTAATAGCATTCTGATCGGGCACATCGACGGCTTTGGTACGGACATCTACCTTCTGAAAGCTCTGAATAATCGGCCAGACGATTCGCCAGCCTGGTTCCATGATGGAAGTAAATTTACCGAAGGTAAACTTCACTCCCCTTTCGTATTGATTAATCTGACGGATACTGACAATGACGAGTAAGACGATAATGACGATAAGCGTAGTAAGCATGATATTAAAATATTAATTAATAAATGAAATACTACGATAGTATAACACAGATTTGCAAGAGGGACGCTAGCGCTTTCGGAAAAGCCATTTGGACACCTCAATCATAATTATATTGAACAGACCGACTAAAATGACTCCGATGGCCCAAAACAGAGATAGTGCGACTGTACCAAATAGAGACTGAAGTGCAGGTAGGTATATACTGAGCGCCATTAAGACAAAGCCGACTATAATTGCCCAGTTTAAGTATGTGTTTGAAAACAAGGAATAAGAGAAAATACTTTTGTCGAGACTGCGAACTGATAGGGCGACAAGTAAAGTGTAAGTACCAAAGGAAGCAAAAATGAAAGTTCGGACAGTATTCTCATCAAAGCCGAGCTTCATCAAAGTATAATAGATAACAAACAACAGTAAACTCGACAGAAGGCCAATCACTAGAATTAAAAACTTCATTGCCGGGTCAAATAATTTAATTTTGTTTCTCTGCAGTGGCTTGTGATCTAAAGCGTCTCGATCCCTCTCGAAGGCATATGACACCGCTGGAAAGCTATCGGTGAAGAAGTTAACCCAGAGAATTTGAAGAGCGTTCAGCGGCAATGGTAAGCCAGTCAAAAGCGAGCCACCAATCAGAACGAGACCGTCAGTAACGTTTGATAATAAATAGACAAGTACTTTTCGAATGTTACCAAGAATCTGTCGACCCTCTTCGATAGCGGCCACGATGGTTTCAAAATTGTCGTCTAGCAAAACCAAATCCGCCACACTTTGTGCCACTTCCGTACCTGAGCCCATCGCAATACCGACATCGGCTTGTCTAATACTTGGAGCATCGTTCACACCATCACCGGTCATAGCCACGACCTCGCCCATTTCTTGATAAAGTTTGGCAATACGTAATTTATCAAGGGGGGTGACGCGCGAAATAACCGAAACGTGACTTAGGCGTTTTCGCAAAATATCTTCGTCCGTGTCCACAAGCTCTGCGGCATCGAGAACTGAGTTATTATCCACCACAATACCTACCTCTCGGGCTACAGCCAAAGCCGTACCCCGATGGTCACCGGTCATAATAACCGTTCTGATACCAGCCTTACTAATCCTTTGTATTGTGTCAGCAATCCCTGGACGAATCGGATCGTGAAAGGTAATTAGACCATCAATCATAATATCGGTAATCGCCAGGTCTGAAGTGAGAGAATACTCCTTAGAGTCAGAGATCTCCTTTGAGCCAACACCCAAGACCCGCTCCCCGGTCGATGCCAAAGTATCAACCTGCGCTAGAAGTTTTTCTTTTTGAGCTGGCGCCAAGCTAGAATATTTAAGCAAAATATCTGGAGCACCAAGAAAAACTAGAAAAAATTTCCCTGCTTCGCGGACAAGTGATACTGAGTATTTTTCGACAGCATTAAATGGTGTGCTTTGTACCACATTTTCCTTTTGTTTAATGTCCGCTAAGGTTACACCCTTAAGTCCAGCCGACCGTACCAAGGCCATCTCCATGATTCGGCCATTCATACGCCACAGATTAGGATTCTCGTGTGGGTTTTCGATTAAGACATTAGTGTTGACTAAAGCACGCCTTAATAGTCCTTCGGCAGTTGTATTAAATGGTATAATTTGCGACATAAGCATTTGCGCCATAGTCAAAGTGCCAGTTTTGTCCGTTAAAATAAGTGTCGTACTACCAAGCGCTTCAGCGGCCACTAGCTTGCGCACTACCCCCTTCCGCTTGGCCATTCTTTCCACCCCCACAGCTAAAATTACGGTCATCGATATTGGCAGACCTTCAGGAATAGCCGAAACCGCGATGGCCACAGAAGTCAAAAACATATCGATAGCGGAGTAACCGACGATGAGTCCAATAATAAATACCAAGAGGGTAAGTGCACCTAAAATCACACTGAGGTAAACACTGAAATCAATTATGGCTTTTTGCAGTGGGGTCTTGTCGTTCTCGGTTGTCTTCATCAGGGAGGCAATTTTACCTAACTCTGTACTTGAATCGATTCTACAGACAACCGCTGAACATACACCCTGAGTGACTAGCGTGCCCGCGAAAACCATACAGTCCTGATCGGCTAGACCAGCCTCAGGCAAAGAACTATACACAATTTTGGTTACGGGCAGTGACTCCCCCGTCAGAATCGCCTCATCAATCTGCAAATCATTGACAAAGATAACTCGGGCATCGGCTGGTACACGATCACCCTGGGCCAAACGAATAATATCCCCCGGTACAATTTCACTGGCATCTATTTCCCTCTCTTTACCATCACGAATCACGCGGGCACGCTGTTTCAAATAAGTTTTAAGTTCAGACAGAGCTTGCTCGGCTTTATTCTCTTGATAGAATCCTAAAATCGAATTTATTACGACAGCAATAAAAATAAATACGGCGTCACTATAATGCGAAATCGCCAAAGTAACAAAACCCGCAAATAAGAGGATGAGGATTAGCGGACTCTTGAGTTGATTCAAGAAAATTTTTAACCGGGGGGCACGCCTCGCCCGGCTTATAGAGTTTTTGCCAAATATTGCGCTCCTTTTTTTAGCAATTTCCTCAGCTAGGCCAAACTCAGCGTTACTTTCAAGCAAGGACAGCACCTCGACTAAAGACAGGCGCCAAAAATCTTTTTTCTGAATATTGATATCCATCAAAAAATTATAGTTACGTTAGACAATATTATAACACAGCGAAAAATGCTATACTATCGCCATGAGTTTTAACCGTGGTCTAAAAAATTTCACGACTGATTTTAAAGTCGCCCACTTTTTAGCTTGGCGCGAAATAAAGAGAGCAAACATTTGGACGACAATCCTGATTAGTTTTGTCATGACCCTCACCTTCCTAAACTTAATTGTCGTGTCAGGAATATTAGTCGGACTAATCCAGGGCTCAGAAGAGGCCAACAAAGTAAAATACACGAGTGACGTGATTATTTCCACACCAAAGCAGAAAAACTATATTAACCGCAGCAATAGCTTACTCCAGGCAATTGAAGCTACTCCGGAAGTGCAGGACTATACCGCTCGATATCTAGAGTCGGTCGTTGTCGAAGCAGGATATCGTGAAAGAACGAATCCAACCGACTTACTCGATAGGTCAGGCGGTTCTTTGGCGGGTATCGATCCACAAGCCGAGGATAGCGTAACCGGCCTAAGTAAATATCTAGTCGAAGGTTTGTACCTTGAACCGAATGATTATGACAAAATACTGATCGGTTCAGATTTGTTATTCAAATATAACCCAGTAGAATCTCCCGGCTTTAGCCTTTTAAAAAATGTTGAAGCAGGATCAAAGGTACGTTTAAGGATTGGCGACTTGGTCCGTGAGGTGACAATCAAAGGCGTTTTAAAAGCTAAGGTCAGTGGTATTGATCAGAGAATCTTTATGAACCAAAGTCAGGTGCGCCAACTGATTGGACGAAGTGATTATAACGTGGATGAAATCGCCATTAAACTTTTTGACCCAAAACAAGCTGACAATGTCCGCGATCAACTTGTCCGACAGGGTTTTGCTGAAAATGCCGTCATTCAAACTTGGCTCGACGCCCAGCCAAAGTTTCTTAAGGATATCAAGCTCACCTTTGCTTTAATTGGAAACATGATTGGTACCATCGGACTTGTCGTCGCCTCAATCACGATCTTCATCGTTATTTTCGTCAATGCTATCACCCGCCGACGCTATATCGGTATCATGAAAGGCATTGGCATCAGCCGTCGCGCCATCGAATTCTCATATATCGCCCAGTCAATATTCTATGCTGTCTTGGGCATGGCCGTCGGCTCGCTCATTGTTTTCTTTTTGCTTAAACCGTACTTTGATTTACACCCGATTGACTTCCCTTTTAGTGATGGAATCTTGGTGGCTGAACCATTGGGCACCCTTATCCGTTCAGTTATTTTGTTTGTCGCTACAATAATTGCTGGTTATGTGCCGGCGAGAATCGTGGTAAAACAAAATACCCTCGATGCAATACTAGGTAGATAAAAAAATGATTAAAACTGAAAAATTAACAAAAGTATATAAAAGTGGGGCGACTGAGATAAGAGCGATTGATAACATCGATCTTCAGGTGCGCAAAGGTGAATTCC
Organism: uncultured bacterium; assembly: GCA_903824735.1. Taxonomy (GTDB): domain Bacteria; phylum Patescibacteriota; class Minisyncoccia; order Phycocordibacterales; family GWA1-40-21; genus CAIJXO01. Next base: position 4,954 of record CAIJXO010000071.1, read on the forward strand.
TAGCAATCACTGGTAAATCTGGCTCTGGTAAATCAACCCTACTTTATCAGCTCGGCATGCTTGATATACCCAATCACGGGACAATTCATATCAATGATGTTGATGTTTTAAAACTTTCTGATGAGACGCGTACTAAATTTCGCTTAAAAGAACTAGGCTATGTTTTCCAAGACTATGCTATTTTACCGTCACTATCGGCGCTTGAAAATGTAATGCTGCCTCTTCTCATGCAGGGTGAAAGTAAAAGCGAAGCTATTCGTAAAGCCACCAAAGCGCTCGACAGAGTCGGCCTCGGCGATCGAATAAATAATCTACCAAGCCAGCTCTCGGGCGGTCAACAGCAGCGTGTCTCTATTGCTCGTGCGATTGGTCATGAACCATCAATCATTTTTGCCGATGAGCCAACAGCAAACCTCGATTCTGAGACTTCGAAAGCTGTTCTTGAGGCTTTCCTTGAATTACATCATGAAGGACAAACCATTGTCATGGTCACACACGAAAAAGATTATGCGGTCCTAGGAGATCGAATAATTGAGCTTAAGGATGGAAAAATAATTGCCGATAATAAACCGCATCATTTGTAGAGTTGTTTCAGTTTCTCCAATCCCCGATGGAGCTTTACGGCAATCGCGTTTTTTGTCTGACCAGTGATGGCCGAAATCTCTTTTAGCGACAAGTCCTGCAAATGACGCAGGCACATGACCTCTTGGTACATTTTCGGTAAACGCTTTATAAGCTTCACCGCTGATTTTCCATCTAAAAAATTAATCAGCGAATCAGTATTCCCAGTGCTCGGGTCAAATCCTTTTTCTTGCAAATCATCGAGTGAACTGGTTTTATGCTTGCGGTATTCATCAATGATCAGATTATTTAAAATATGATAAAGAAAGGCCTTCATTAAATCGATTTTTCCACCTTTGACCAAATACAGCCAAGTCTTCATAAAAGTCTCCTGCACCATACCTTCACCTAAGGCGCGGTCATTTAGCTTAAAGAAGGCTCGGGCGTTTAGCCCTTTCTCAAAATCGCGATGCGCGACCGTGAGTATCCCCTGACGCTCATTATGTTCTTTGGGGGTCATAATAAATAGCTGTTAACTAGATAATTTAATTATAGCACAGTCAAGACTTAATAGCGATGCGTAATAATAAACTGGCTAGAACGACATCAGTAATATGAAAACTCTGATATTCTACTCGATTACCTTAGCCATGGTCTTTTCGGTGATAAACCAAACACCTCTCCTACCGTCTATTTCGTCAATTGGCTTGACAGACTGCTCGCAAAGTTACTGCTTTTAATCGGCTGTAATTTATCTCTAGATCTGGCGGCATCAGTAGTGAGGTAATAAATAAAAGGTCGAATTTAATATCTAATATAATATACAAAATGATAAATAAAAAAAATATCTTAATTAGTGCTGGTTTAGTATTAACTCTCGCTTTTGCTTTCACTGTTTCAGTACCAAGTGCTAGTGCCTATGAGCAAAACATTCTTGTCGGCCAAGATTTGACCATTGGCTCAACTGGACAAGGTGTCGTCGTTCTACAGGGCTTGCTATCAGAAATGGGTTACCTTAATGTGCCAATTGGCATTCCTCTAGGCTATTTCGGGACAATGACTCAGACCGCTGTCGGAAAATATCAAACAGCACAGAGTGTATCCCCAACGGCTGGCTACTTCGGATCTTTGAGCAAGATTGCGATGCATCAAGACTTTGCTATGCGCAGTTGGTTGTCACTCCTAGGTTGGTAATAACCGCGCAATGATCCAATACGAAAAATCACCCGTTTAGCGGGTGATTTTTTTATCTAAAGTTGTATCAATATCCTTGATTACCTCATCGAGCTTATGGTTACTTTTTATATAATATTTACTGATCCCGAGATTGATATATGATTTAATCGTATCGGATTTCTCGGTATTGGAAATGACGAAGATTGGAATACTCTTCCAGCGTCCTCCATTGGCCTTCAACTTTTTGACAAAATGAATACCGTTCTCTTTACCCAAAAGATTGTGATCAAGCCAGATCGCATCGATCTTCTCCAGGTCCTCTAAGTGTTCTAGTGCCTGTTTGATGCTTATGGCGGCAATGACGCCAAATCCTTGTTCTTCCAGGCTCGCGTTGAACACCTCATCGACACTTCTAGCCGTCATCACGCTAAAGCCTTTCTTGACTAAACGGTTGTTAACCACATCAAGCAAAGCTCTTTCGTCTTCTATTACTAGAATTGTTTTCTTCTTCAATATTTTTTTCATCAAATTATTTTTTGTCTTCCTTTGGCTTATCGAGAAATTTACGAATATCGGCAGTAATCTCGTCGAGGCGGTGTTCTGCTTTGACAGAGTAAACATTAACCCCCAATCTTAAATATGATTGCATGTTTGTACTACTTGCAGTGTTCGACACCACAAAAATGGGAATGTCTTTCCATTTACTGTCAGGGCCCTTGAGCTTGGCCACAAAGTCGAGACCGGTCTTCTCGCCTAAAAGATAATGGTCAAGCCAAACCACATCGATACTGCCGACGTCTTCCATGTAGTGTAGCCCCTGGTCGACTGTACGTGCCGTGACCACTTCAAAACCGCTTTTCTCAAGCTTAGCTTGAATAACCTGGACTAGAGGTCTCTCGTCCTCGATAACTAAAACGGTGTAGGTTTTGGGTAGGTTTCTTAACATAAGTTTACTATAGCACTATTTGTTGCTTTTTACTTCGACGTAAGGGTAAGGTGGCATAAAATATTGTTCCCTTATTTTCAACCGATTCAAACCAGAGTTTTCCGCCCGCCTGCTCCACAATTGATTTAGCAATATACAAACCAAGGCCAGTCCCTTCCGTGTCTTTACCGATAACATTATCCGCCCGAAAAAGTTTGGTAAATATTCGGCTTTGCTGATTTTTGGGAATACCGTAGCCATTATCAGTTACTTTCAAGATTAAGTTTTTCTCATTGTCCAAAGACAATGAGATCGAGACCGCACCACCAATCGGAGTGTACTTAATGGAATTTGATAATAGATTTTGGATGACCATGCGAAAAAGTTTGGGGTCAATCTTTACCGAAGGAATATTATTTTCAAATGAAACAGAGAAGTTCAGATTTTTTTCTTCAATTTGTTGCTTTTGTTCAGCGATTACATTCTGAGCTAGCTTGACCATATCAGTCGGCTTTGACTCTACAACGAAAGTCCCAAGCTCGATGCGCGACACATCAAGCAAGGTGTTCACCAAATCCACCATACGGCGATTACCGTTATAGATTTCTTGAAGATACTTTTTCTGATCGGGTGTGACTTCACCGACATCACCGGTCAAAAGCATTTCACTGTACCAATTCACCGTCGAAAGTGGTGTACGCAATTGATGCGAAGCCAACGAGACGAATTCCGTCTTGGCTTTATCAATTTCTTTTTCTTTAGTGATATCGCGAAAGACTTCCACCGCTCCAACGATTTTTTTGTTCAAAATCACCGGCGCCACAATACTACTCGCCGGGAAACGACTCTTATCTTTTCGAATATAGTAAAAAGGGTTCGTCAGGTCAGCCACAAATTTCTGACCAGCCAGCACCTGAGTCAAAATTCTTTCTTTAAAAGACACCCCGACCCCGTTCACGTCCTCTCTTGGAACAACTTGCACCATACTCTTACCGATAATCTCGGCACTTTTCCAACCCAACATTTCCTCAAAGCTTTTATTGATGTAGCTGATCTTTCCCTCTTTATCCACTACGACGAGACCGTCACCGATACTGGCCAGAATTGCCTCACTCTTTGATCTGATCTGCTCAAGGTCTTTGGTACGCTGAAGGACTTTTTTCTCAAGTGTATTATGTAATCTTTTGAGCTCACGAGCGGTGACCACCAATTTCAGTCTGGTCGCCTCTTTCTCTTTGGCCGTAATGGCCAATTTACGTCTAATACTCTCTTTTTCTCTAGCGATTACCGCCAGCTTTTGCGCGGTAATAACAAATTGTTTTTTGGTTTTTTTGTTTAATTTCATCAGAGCTTATTTCAAGAATTTTATTACCCCCTCCGCGATTACGGCAATCGGTGTATTTGATTTAATGAAAAAGTCTTTAACACCAAACTCGCGTGTTCTTTTAATATCATTTTCCTGGCTTAAGTTGCTCAAGACCATAACTGGAGTTCGTATACCCATCGCCCTTAGGGTTGATAGGACCGCAAAGCCATCCATTTTGGGCATAATCAAATCGAGCAAGATCAGTGAGAATGACTCCTGTTTTAAGATGGCGATACCTTCCTCGCCATTGAAGACAGTTTTAACCTCAAAGCCAGAGTAAGTCAGCTTGAAACTAAGCGCCCGAGCCAGGGTTTTTTCATCCTCGATAATTAAAATTTTCTTGAGGTTTTCCATTACTTATAATGACGCACCAGAGAGGGTGTGATTACTTGGAGTATAGCATGTAATCATTCGGCAAGTGCTACGGCAGATAAGTATGGGAATAATATTATGGATTATATTCGGTGCTTTAGTCGGTTGGATTACTTCAATGTTTATGGGTACAAACCAAGCTCAAGGTTTGGGTCAAGATATTGTCGTCGGTATTATCGGTGCCCTGCTTGGCGGCTGGTTGATGTCTTTAGTCGGCAAAGTAGGAATCACCGGCTTTAATGTCTACAGCTTCATTGTGGCCGTGATTGGCGCGGTTATTCTAATTATTGTAGTCAAGGCCTTACGGCGAATTGGGTAAAATACGAACCGAGGAAACAGGCATAATATAATGTTGTGCCTGTTTCTTTGGTTAATCAAGCCTCTTATCTAATCTTTTATACAACGAGCCGGTGAAGATTAAAATAACGAGACCAATAATAAAGACAAAGACCGGGTGATCATTAAAAAGTGGAACACGGTTTATAATATCTTCGAAACCATGCAGGACGGCAATTACACCAAATAGAACCAGAAATGAAAAAGTGACTGGGTATTTGCCAAACACCGTGCGGGTCTTCTCCCCCATGTACTCATCAGTTCTTCGTGTGACTTGTTCGATATGTTCTAGTGGATCTTTGAGCATAGAGAAATTATAGCATAGTCAAAGACCCCGCGCTTGGTAGCCGGGGTCAATGGAAAGTTTATAGCGTACACTTTCAAAACTATGCTGTTCAACGCGGTTTCGGTCGCGGACCATCCTGGATCCACAGTCGACCGGCGACCACGACAGCATGCCCGTAGCCGGCTCCCTTGCCCTTCTTGTCGGCAAAGAAACGGAAACCTGATGATTCGGCAACCAGGTGCTCCGTACCACCTAATTTCTGCCAAATTAGGATTTGGCGTACCGTCCCTGGAGACTCCAGGGTGATACGCTGTACGATTACGATTTCGTCGCTTTCGTCGGGAAGATTCCCACGAGGACAGGCGAACTCGTCACGGAACGTGGTCTTGGTCTCAGGCAAACCAGCCCCGTAGACACCACAGCTCGCGAGCAGCATCAAACCGACGGTAATGTACTTCTTCATTGTGGATGAAAATTCTTGTTTGAAATGCAACTCATGTATAAGATAAATATATGAGAAAAACATTTAAGCATTTGGACTTTCACGCTCGAGACCGCCTTGAGGGTTTGTGGCGTGCTGGACATAGACAGACAGAGATTGCCAAGATA
>CAIJXO010000072.1 GCA_903824735.1 uncultured bacterium
CAGCTAAAGGTACAAGGGACTATAGTCTAGACGGTAAGCATAAATTTTTTACTTACCTAAAGAAAGGCTTAGAATTTCATGTCAGGAAGAAAGAATTAAAGACAATCTCAAGCAAAACAGCTACTGGTATCAAAGTAGAAGAAAAAGGAAATATGGATGTAGAGATAGTTATTGATGTTTTACATTATAAAAATAATTACAAGACAGCCATATTTTTTACTGGCGATTCAGATTTCCTACCATTAGTTAGGTATATTAGAAGACGCGATAAAAAAGTATTTATCTATTCATCAAAAAACAATGTCTCCACCGAGCTCCGAACTGGCGCAGATGGGTATGTCGACATCTTGAAAATCTCCGAAGATATTTGGGGCAAGGAATTGAGGCATAAAGAAATAGCCCTCCGTGAGGAGGGCTACCCTAGGATGTAGTACCCTTTCGGTTCACCCGAACCAAAAGATAGGTAAAGTATATCAAGCCCAAAGTTACAGTCAAGTCAAAATTAAGTTATAATAACACCCATGACACAACTTGAGGCATTAGAAATTTTAAAACTCGGCCACAATGTTTTTTTGACTGGTCCAGCGGGGAGCGGTAAGACGCATCTTTTAAATAGTTATATTAAATATCTAAAGAATAACCACGTCGAGGTGGGAATTACTGCAAGCACAGGGATCGCTGCGACACATATGGGCGGGACGACGATTCATTCTTGGACGGGAATGGGCATTAAAGATAACCTGACCGAAATCGATCTTGAAGAATTGCGTGAGCGAAAATATTTACGCGATCGTTTTAACAAAACACAGGTTTTGGTCATCGACGAAGTTTCCATGCTTCATCATTATCGCCTCGACCTTGTCGATGAAATCTGTCGTCATATGAAAAAGAACGGGGCGCCCTTCGGAGGTCTACAAGTAATTTTGTGCGGTGACTTTTTTCAGTTACCACCAATCTCGCGATTTGGTGAACCCGAAGCTCAGTTTGCTTACGGATCAAAAGTTTGGAAAGAAGCCAATTTCCGTATCTGTTATCTCGAAGAACAGCATCGTCAAACCGATAAAGCCTTTTTGAAAGTGTTAAATGAAATTCGGGGCAATAAATTGTCACCTGATAGTTTGAAAAACTTAAAAAATCGGCAAAATAAAAAACCTAAGACAGAAACAGAAATAGAACCGACGCTTTTGCATACACACAATGTCGATGTCGATGAAATCAATGCACGTGAGCTAGCCCGTCTGACCGGTCAGGGACGAGAATACGAAATGGAAAGCAAAGGCAAGAAAGCCCTCGTTGATTCCTTGAAAAAAAGCTGTCTCGCACCGGAGACTTTGAAACTGAAAGTCGGGGCGAAAGTAATGTTTGTCAAAAATAATTTTGATGAAGGCTATGTGAACGGAACACTCGGAAAAGTTGTCGGTTTTGACAGCGAGGGGCCGATTGTTAGAACTTTTTCCGGTAAAAATATTCATGTGCAACCGGCCAATTGGATGATTGAGGAAGAGGGAAAGGCGAAGGCGACGATCGGTCAGTATCCGCTGCGCCTCGCTTGGGCGATTACGGTGCATAAAAGCCAGGGGATGAGTTTGGATGCCATCGAAGTGGATTTATCAAAGTCTTTTGAGCGCGGCATGGGTTATGTCGCCCTTTCCCGCGTGCGCACACTTGATGGACTTTGTCTTTTAGGGTTAAATGATATGGCAGTCCTAGTTCGTCCCGAGGTCTTATCTTTTGACGAAGAACTGAAAAAGATTTCTAATCGTCATTTGGCAGAGCTAGAGACAATGACGGCAAAAGAGCGTAAAGAAAGACAAGCTGATTTTTTACACTCGATTTCACTTGGTCACAAATCTAAGATAAATGAAAGCGATTACATCTAAATTTACGGATTTCTATATTCGGTTCGAAAAATATATCTCGGCGGTGGGTTTGATCTATGGATTCATTTTTACGACTCTAACTTTGACGCGTATTGACCGCCCGCTTGAAATCTTTTGGATCGTGGTGCATCTGTTGCTTGCCGCAAGCGGTATCCTCGTCGTCACCGCTTATGAGAATCGCGCTAAATCACGGAACCTACCAGAGGAAAGACAGCACAAGTTTAAATTCTACTTGACCCTAGTGATTCAGTTTGCTTTCGGCGGTCTATTTTCGACTTTCTTCGTCTTTTACATGCGTAGTTCCTCGTTCACCGAAAGTTGGTTTTTCTTACTGATTCTAATTATTCTACTCGTGGGTAATGAGCTTTGGAAAAAACATTATCTGCGTTTAGCTTTTCAAGTCACGGTTCTCTTTTTGTCTATTTATTTGTTTTTGATCTTCTTTCTGCCGGTAATTTTTCATCGACTGGGCGATGACCTCTTTATCAGGAGCGGTATCTTGAGCCTAGTTTTAGTTGCTTTTTTCACTAGGCTCCTTCGTCGTTTGGCATCAGAAAAATTTAAAAATAGTCACCACGCCCTAAGGACTAGCGTCCTCTCTGTCTTTGTTTTGATGAACGTCTTGTATTTTACGAATGTAATTCCTCCAATTCCTTTATCACTTAAAAATGTCGGTGCATATCATTATATTAAAAAGACGACTGATGGTAATTATGAAGCGCAAGTGGAGCCGACTTCATGGAGAGATTATTTTACTCGTTATCCGACCTTACACTATGAACTTGGTGAGACGATTTACGCTTTCAGTGCCGTCTTCTCGCCCGTTAAATTTTCGACGGAGATTATTCACCAGTGGCAATATTTTGATGAAGACAAGCAAGACTGGGTGGATTCGAGCCGTATTACTTTGCCCATTATCGGTGGGCGTGATGGTGGCTTTCGTACTTATTCCACTAAATACGGTGCCAAGACTGGTCTCTGGCGCGTGAAGGTTATGACCACGACGGGACAAGTGATTGGTCGGATTAATTTTAAGCTCGAACGCGCTCGTCCTGATTCAGTGATTCTAAATAGGGTGACGTTGTAGGGATTGACTTAGCTGGTTCTTTGGTACTATAATTTAGTCTTGGGATTCACAGGAACCGCTGGTCAGGATAAGCCAGCGATGAGTACAAAGGAGAGCAACCGTATGATCAGTACGTTTTGCAGTCAGAAGCAGGGCCATCGCGAAGAAATGTAGGGCCTTTTAGCCTCTAGGGCGGTCGGGTTCCTCACGGGGCCCGACCGTTTTTTCTTTCTTGAACCAAGTGGAACCTCGGGTCACTTATACACAGATCGAAAATTGACGACAGCATCTATTTTTGTGTAGGATGCCGGCGTGAAAAAATTATTACAATATTTTGCTCGCACTTTTTTACTAATTATTTTATTAATTGTTGCCCATGAAGCCGAGGCAATGATGCTTGCCCCAGTCTTCGATTTGACTGTGATTGTAAACACCATTGAGGGGGAGGCTAAACTAGATTTTAAACTACGTTCTCAGGATCCGAATAACATAGTCGCCGATGACGTGCAGTCATTTTCAATTCAGACAGTCGACCAGACTGGAGCTTATCAAGCCGAAGTTGTCGTCAGCGATGGCGGTGAGATTTATCTAGTGCAAAAGGCGATGGCGGATTGGAAAATACTCGAAGTATATTGCACTAGTCTTGATCCGGTAGTTACCTCGAGCTTGTATAGTGATTCATTTGGTCATGGTGTTAAAATTGCGGCCAAGCTCTATAGTTCAATGACATGCACTTTTACCGCCGCCAAAATTACTCCAAAGAAAAATCCAATTATTTTAATTCCTGGAATTTTATCGAGTCACTTGAGTCGCAATGACGATGAAAAGTCTGAGCTCTGGCCGAATATTAAGAAAGCCCTTTTTGGTCTACCGGGCGACAAATATCTGGATGAATTAGCCCTGAATCAGATTGGTCAGCCAAATTTATCTTACCCGGTTGTTTTGCCAACTGATATTTTCCGAAAAATAAATGATCATGATTTTTTCGATGGTCTAATCCAAAAATTAAAGACTGAAGGCTATGAAGAAGGTGAAGATTTATTCGTCTTTCCGTACGACTGGCGACTCGATATTCGACAGACCGTTGATGGTCTATATTCACCCGTTCTGACGTCACTTAAAGATAAGATAGGTCAGATTTTGACTCAGACGGGGAGTGAGAAAGTGGATATTATTGCTCATAGCATGGGTGGATTATTAGCGAAGTATTATATCGGGCACTATGGTCAGGATAAAGTCGACAAATTTATTGATATTGCCACACCGCATCTTGGTGCCCCAAGTGCTTTCAAGACTCTGATGTGGGGGGATGATATGGGAATAAAGTTTGGTTTTCTGGGCCTTAATACAGATGAGGTCAAGAAGATTGTCCAAAACATGCCATCAGCCTATCAGCTTTTGCCAAGTGAAAATTATTTTTCCTCAAGCTCACCTGAATATAAATATTATGTTTATAATGAGAAGCGCTTATCTTATGATGAAACACTAGACCTACTCAAGTCCTCTGGTCGGAATGATTATGTTTTGGACAGAGCATCCAACATTCACAATGATCTTGATCTAATGAACCCTGTAGACTTCGGTGTAAAAGCTTATAACATAGTCGGCTGTGGAGTACCAACAATTGCTAAATTTTTTAACTTAGGACAGGAAAATTATGATGTATCATACACGAGTGGTGATGGCACTGTGCCAGAGAAAAGCTCAAGGAACTTCCCAGCAATAGAGGAATATCAAGTGACGAATACCAATCACTCGTCTCTACCAAGTCGAGAGGGTGTCAGCAGTCTAGTTTCCAAAATCCTAGCTAATAATGTCGAAGATTATACCTGGACTGATTTTGAGTATGTTTCCACTAGTACACCAGTCTGCAATTTACCTGACGGGGAGATTATGAGTTTTCACGGACCAGTAAGGCTTGATCATTATGAGTATGGTGCGGAAATGATGTATGACTATATAGACAACAATACTTTCATTTTTTTGCCCCTGGTTTCCGAAGAAAAAATAAAACTAGTCGCGACTAAGTCGGGCCGAGCGAATGCTCACATTAAAAAATTCAGGGACAGTCAGGTAATTTCGACTGCGTATTTTTCTGATATCACACTTAAAGATGCTAGTAGTACTATCGAGATAAATCTTGATGCTGAGGAACCGAGGATTAATGATCTATTGCCGAGTGTGACAGTTGCCGGGGACTCACTTCGTGATCTCGACCCTCCGGTCACAAGCGTCAGTATCGCCTCGGGAGCGACAAGTACCACGGTGCAATTTGTCACCCAAAATGACGATGTGCTAAAAACTAAATACTCTGTCAATAATGAAGAATATATTACTGGTACATCTACGATTATTACTAATCTCGGGACGACCACAATTCACTATCATTCAGTCGACAATTCGGGCAACGTTGAAGATATTCGAGAAGTAGATATTTATCTCGATCCACCACCCACTACTTCTACTTCCACAACCAACTCTTCCCATCGAAGGAAGGAGTCACGTTCTCTGGCTCCATCAAAAGAAGTGAGTCAGAAGGTGGAACCGATAGTAGTCCAAAATGTCATAGAAGTTATCAGATCTGCTAGTACATCAAAACAGGAAAGTTATGTAGAAAAAGAAACGGCGGAAGAAAATTTTGCTGAATTGACTGAGATTGAGTCGCTGAACTTTGCAGCCGTAGTAGAATCTGGGCTGGAAGGTAAAAAGTTCCACTGGTGGATTATAGTTTTGGTCGTTCTCGTAATTTTGGCTTTAACTTTTAGCAAAAAAATAATGAAAAGAGTAAAATAATACTATGTTGAATAAAAAAAGTGTTGGTTATTGGGTGATCAGTATTTTGTTTGTTGTGTTTGTCGAAATATTATTTCGTCTGAGTGTAAGTTTTAATTTATATTACGTCAGTAGCATCCTCATTCTGCTTTTATTTGTTTCGCCAGTCGTCAGTAATATTTTTTCATACATAGGATTTAAGAAAAGCATAAGTCGAGAAAAGATACTAATGTTGTTCGTGGCTAGCCTCATTTTTGGTTACCTTTATATTTATTTACGCTCATCTGACCTGACGAATGTAATCATAAATGTCCTTGATCTAAAGATGCTATAATGTAGACCGAAAGAAGGAGGTCTTTATGGAGACAATGGCTAAAGTCGAAAGTTGGCTTAACCGCTATCTCGTGGCAGAAAAGCCCGATGAGGTGAAGGCCGTGATGGATGATCTAAAGATCCTACGGCTGAAGCCAGATGAACTTCAGGTGCTCTTGGAGATTTTCAAGGGCGACACCTTTGGTTCCTTTGATGAAGAGGTTTACTCTCATCTGTCGGCTCGGCGTCCACTGCGGCCGTTTGATAATTGGCAGAGTTGGGAGGACTTCTACCGAGATGAAGTGTGCTTCTATACTCTCGCTAAGTACTGGTCGGCCGTCTGTACTAAACACCGAAAACGGCAAGAAAAGGAGAGAGTGGAAAGGGCCAAGCGGGACAAGAAGAAGTAGGGCAGCATGTACCGAATGGTTGGGCATGCTGCTCTTTACTTTGCATATTTTTTATGTATAATAATTTAAGAACAGAAACCGGCCACAGCTTGCAAAAGCTGATCGCCAGACACGGAGGAACACATGAGAAGACCATCGAAGGAATCCAGGTCGAAGTATACCTGGTTTGACTGCATTTTTGCCCTAGTGGCAACAGTCATTGTCCTGCTCAGTGCGTACAAATTAATCCGCGGAGGGTAGATGAAAAAGATCTACATTCTAAATGTCGACGGCGGAGCAAATTCGCCGGAGAAGCAAAACCTAATGTGTGGTCTTGCTCGCGAAGTCCGTAACGCGCTCGGTATGAACGCTCAAAGGCTTGAGATCGAGGTCTTGCCAGGCCTAGATAATCTGAGTGACATGCTCAGCGCTGGGTCCGGTGACGTCTACGGTATCGGTCTCATCGGCGCGTCGGCCCTCAAAGTCGCAACCGACATGTCGACCCAGTATCCAAACGTCAAGTTCGTGGCCATTACCTGCGGTGTTCCAAAGGTAGACCTGGACTCGTTACGGCGATTTGCTGGGACGATGCGCACCGAGAAGAAGAGAAAGGAGCTTATTATCTGAGGCCGGGCACCCAGCCCCGCGCAAGTGATTGTCCCCTCCAGGAGGAGACCGACACACTTGGCGGGGCTTTCACTTGGTTGACATTATTCTTTTTCCGTCTAGTATTAATCATGGATTGAGTCGAATAAATCGACAAGCTGGTCACACAGCTTCAAGTGTGAAAACATTGAAGGAAAAGAAAAGCGATGACAAAGAGACTCTTGCGTCCTATTTTGGAGCCGTCGCAACCACTGCCGACTGAGGATCTGATTGCGAAGGAGTGCCCGTCTTGGTTTCGGGCCACATCCTGTCTGATGACGGTGAAGACTTTCGACAACGATTCGAAGAACGTGGTTCTCGTCGGTCAGGGAACTCGACTGTCGATTATCCGCCGGATAGCGATGGGGCGGAAGGACGGCTGGTACCTCGATTGGACAATCGAACACAATCACGAGGAGAAGTCTGCGGGACGACGTATTCTGTCGGACAGTGATCTCAATCAGCTTCTCGCGACCGCAAGCAGCCTGGTGGATATTCCCGGTAAGGGGGTGCGAAAGGAGCGCTACGCTACCTTCCCCTGTTGCGGGACGGGGAAGATAGGGGATGCAAATCTTTCCGTCTACCTTTCGGACGACATCGTCCGAAAGTTCCACCTACTGCTTGCAGTAGTCTGATCTTGAAAGGAAGGACTTCAATGAGGGAGCCCCACAAAACACTTCGGTGTGTGGGGCTCTTTCTGTGGTTGACTTTCTTTGCGTCGAAGCATAATATTTTAAATGGAGACCGAAACCGCAACAACCGAAGGAAGGTGATCGATGAGATCGAACAAACTGATGTGGTACAGCATTTATTTCGAGGTCGAAGTCTGGGCGGCTGAAGTGTTAATTGCCAGCCAGTACTTCGTGCTCGAAGGCGCGAGCGATTCATGGGAGAATGCCGGCCGTATGGCCCGTCAGACTCTCCTTGAAAAACCGGCGCTCAAGGAGTTCATTTCCGATCCGCATGCCCCGGGGCTCGTGGTGTCCGACCTTAGCTTTGAGGTCGATGTCATCGCGGCCAGGCGAGTGGAATATCGGACCTTCAGCTGCGCCCGCAGCTTTGTGCCTCCGACTCCAATCAAGACGCTTGCGGAGTTGGAGGAGCACTTCCAGGGTGCGTGCGGTCCGGAACGGGTGTAAATGGTTTCGAAAATATTTACGAAAGGCGAAGTAGTTGGGGAAGGCGATGAGTCGTCGCCCCGCCGACCTTCGCCTTTTCCTATATATAAAAAAATTCAGGCATAACAAAACCGCCCCTTGCGGGGCGGTTTTGAGTTGATTAGGCGCGAGCTACATTGACCGCTGCTGGACCCTTTGGAGTCTCTTCAGTGTCAAATGAAACTGCATCACCTTCTCTTAGTTCTGCGAAAGCAACACCGTTTAGAGAGTTGCTATGAAAGAATAGATCTTTCGCAAGACCTTCAGCTGTAATAAAGCCGAAACCCTTGTCAGAAACCAATTTCTTGATTGTACCTGTCATTTTATATATTGTTGACTATACCTAGTAAAATACAAACGAACGTTAGAGCTTGAGAAAATCGACTAAATTTTTCGAAACACCACTTCTTTTTTGTAATGACAAGTATAGCATAGGCTGTTTTTTCTGTCAACCTCTACCTGTGGATAAAGGCATTGACACATATAGTATATAGGTATATAGTGTCCAGACATTTAGCAAGATTGAGTTCCGGGGGAAAGAATTAGAAAATTAATAATTTCGCTTGCTTATCATAAGAGAAAGATAAATTTTTATCACACAAGTGCGCCTTTTGTCGGAAAGGTGTAATTTTTATTTTATTTATGGCATCAAACATTAAAAGAGAGAAAAAGTTTTTCGGAAAGTTTAAGGCGCCGCTGATCTCGGCTCCAAACATGGTTTCGCATCAGGTGGATTCATTCAAGTGGTTACTTGAGAAGGGTCTAGCGGAAGTCTTCAAAGAATTTTCACCGATTCGCGATTACGCGGAAAAGAAATTTGAATTGTCTTTCACCGCTTTTGAGATTTCTAAACCAAAGTTCGACGAGCATTACGCCAAAGACAATAAGATGTCTTACGAGGGTCAGCTCAAAGCGAAAGTTAAATTAAAGAACAAACTTTTGGGTACTGAGAAGGAACAAGAAATTTTCTTGACCGACATTCCGCTTATGACCAACCATGGTACTTTCGTAATCAACGGTATTGAAAGAGTTATCGTGCCACAGCTTGCGCGTTCTTTCGGTATGTTCTTCACTGCCAATGAAGTTAAGGGTAAGAGATATTTTGGTGCCAAAATTATCCCTTCCCGTGGTGCCTGGATCGAAATCGAATCTGATGCCGACGATTTGATCTATGTCAAAATCGACAAGAAGCGAAAGTTTTCAATTACCTCACTCTTGAGGGTTTTGGGTGCGACCGACAAGCAAATGCTTGAGCACTATAAAGATAACGAAGTGGCTAAGAAAGCGATGGAGCTTAACTTGGCCAAGGATCATGCTAAGACTGCTGATGACTCATATATTGAGATCCACAAGCGTCTCCGTGATGGCGATCTAGCGACAGCTGAAAATGCTCGTGAGTTTATAAACGGTATTTTCTCCGCTGACCGTTATGATATCTCTCGCGTTGGTCGTTTTCGTTTCAATAAGCGTTTTGGTAAGAGTTTGACTGATGAGAAAGAACTTGACCGCCGAACCATTAACCTTGACGATTTGTTTACCATCATTGCAAATGTTATTTCTCTAAACCACACCGAGGATGCGATGGAAGATGATATCGACCATCTTGGTTCTCGTCGTGTCCGTTTTGTCGGTGAGCTTTTCCAAGCGAAAGTCCGCGTCGGTATGTCTCAGATGAAGAGAAATATTCAGGATCGTATGTCGACCGTTGATCCCGACATTACTATGCCAGTTCAATTCATCTCACCTCGTCCACTCCAGGCCAGAATTAAAGAATTCTTTACCACCAACCAGTTATCACAATTCATGCAGCAAGAAAACATCTTGCAAGAGGTGGAGCATCTTAGAACTTTGTCGGCTCTTGGACCCGGCGGTCTGACTCGTGAGCGTGCCGGCTTTGAGGTTCGTGACGTGCATCCATCCCACTACGGCCGTGTTTGTCCAATCCATACTCCAGAAGGTCCAAACATTGGTTTGATCTTGCGTTTGTCTGTCTACGCGAAAGTCAATGATTTCGGTATGATCGAAACACCTTATGCTAAAGTAAAGAATGGTGTCGTGACCGATGAAGTTAAATATTTGAATGCTTTAGAAGAAGAAAACTTTAAGATTGCTCATGCCGCGACCCATGTCGACGCTAAAGGCAAGATTATTGATCCTGAAGTGGAGGTTCGTGTAAACGGTATTCCAACTGTTGTGAAAAACAGCGATGTGGACTTTATGGACGTCGCGACAAACCAAGCCTTCTCGATTGCGACTTCGATGATTCCGTTCTTGAACCACGATGATGCGAACCGCGCCTTGATGGGTTCGAACATGCAGAAGCAGGCAGTGCCTTGTCTTCGCCCAGAAGCTCCACTCGTCGCTACTGGTATTGAAGAAGAAGCCGCACGTTACACCGGCCGTTTGATTTATTCTGAGGAAGATGGCGAGGTGACTTATGTCGATTCCAAGAAAATTAAAGTTGAGAATAATAAGGGTAAAGAAAAAGAATATAATTTAATACAGTTCTCGAGAACCAACAGCTTTACCGTCTTTCATCAGCGACCACAGGTTTCTCTTGGTCAGAAAGTAAAGAAAGGTGATTTGCTAGCTGATACTTCTTCATCTGATAAAGGCCAAACAGCGATCGGTCAAAATATTTTGATTGCTTTCATGTCTTGGTCTGGATCAAACTACGAAGACGCGATTATTCTTTCCGAGAGATTGGTTAAAGACAGTAAGTTTACTTCGATCCACATTGAAGAGTTCGTCGTTAACGTCCGCGATACCAAGCTTGGACCGGAAGTTACTACTCACGGTATTCCAAACGTCGGTGAAGCTAAATTAAAAAATCTTGATGAAGACGGTATCGTTCGTGTCGGTGCGGAAGTACGTTCTGGCGATATTATCGTCGGTAAAATTACACCAAAGGGTGAGACTCAGCTTACTCCAGAAGAAAGATTGCTAAGATCAATCTTCGGTGAAAAAGCCCGCGATGTGAAAGATACCTCAAAGAGACTTGAAGGAGGAAAGAAGGGTCGTGTTGTCTCGGTAAAAGTATTCTCACGTGAGAAGGGTGATAAGCTAGAAAGTGGAATCATTAAGAGAATTCACATTGAAGTTGCTGAGTTACGAAGCATCTCAGTGGGAGACAAGCTCTCTGGCCGTCACGGAAACAAAGGAGTTATCTCAAAAATCTTACCAGAAGAAGATATGCCATACATGCCAGATGGTCGCCCAGTGGATTTGATTTTGACTCCACTCGGTGTGCCTTCACGTATGAACCTTGGACAGATTTTGGAATTGCACTTGGGTCTTGCGGCTAATACCTTGAACTATCAAGCGATCGTTCCACCATTTGCTGGTGCGACCGATGCCGAGATTAAAGCCGAGCTTGTGAAGGCTGGTTTCCAAGAGAGTGGTAAAATGAAATTATTTGATGGCCGAACTGGTGATAGCTTTAATCAAGAAATCGCTGTCGGTTATATGTATATCTTGAAACTGCACCATGAAGTGGAAGACAAGATTCACATGCGCTCAATCGGACCTTACTCACTTATCACTCAACAGCCTTTGGGTGGACGTGCTCAAGGTGGAGGTCAGCGCTTTGGAGAAATGGAAGTCTGGGCCTTACTTGGTCACGGTGCGGCTTACACCTTGCGTGAAATGCTAACCATTAAATCCGATGATATTGTCGGTCGTTCAGCGGCCTTCGATTCGATTGTGAAGGGTGAAAGAATCAAACAGCCAAATGTTCCCGCTTCATTTAATGTCTTGCTTAACAACTTAAGAGGCCTTGCGCTTGATGTCGAACTCTTAAAAGATAAGAAGAATCTTGAAAACTAATTTTTAAAAATATATGAACAATAAAAATAAAAACACAGAATTCAATGATTTCGATGCCGTCTCATTAAGAGTCGCTTCTCCCGATATCATCAAGGGTTGGTCTTATGGTGAAGTCACCC
>CAIJXO010000073.1 GCA_903824735.1 uncultured bacterium
CGGCAGTTTCCACCTTGTTCACATTTTGCCCTCCCTTACCACCCGCTCGGGAAAATTCTATAAGCAAATCTGCTGGTTTTATTTCAATGCTACTTTTCTTCCTGACAGGCAAAACCGCCACCGAAGCCGTACTGGTATGCACCCGGCCATTTTTCTCTGTTTCTGGCACACGCTGAATACGATGCACGCCGGTCTCATAACGTAATTCTTTATATACACCAAGGCCTTTTATCTCAAAACTGGCTTCTTTGTAACCACCAATATCATTCCGGCTTTCATCTATCGGAGAAAAGCTCCAGCCTTTTATACCAGCATAACCGGCATACATTTTGGCTAAAGTTTCAGCAAATAAAGCGGCCTCATCCCCACCCACCCCCGCTCGTACTTCCATAATAACTTCATTGGGGAATTCTTCCTCCTTTTTTTCTTCAGTTAAAATATCCTCCATTTGATTCCAAATGGTTTCTTTTTGAGACTGTAAACTTGCAAGCTCATCCTTGGCCATTTCTGCCATGCTACTATCATGAGCTAGCATTTCAGTTACAGATTTCTCTTCATTATCCAGCCTGATATATTCTAGAGCTAGATAACTGGTTTTTACATTATTTTTAAATTCTTCTATTGTCATGGGATTATATTAGCATAAAAGTATAACAAAAAGCAGGGTCAGGAATTGTGTTTTTGGAGCACGCGTAATTTTTCTGCTGAAAAATTCGCTCACTCTCATGCCGTCGCATTCCGAGAGCCTCCTAAAACATAATTCCTAGCCCTGCTTAGTTACTTTGCTTTCTTAGATCCAGCTGCTTTTCTTGCTTTGAATTTCTCCACTCTACCAGCGGTGTCTAATACTTTATCATTACCAGTATAAAAAGGGTGACAAACAGCGCAAATTTCAATATTAATAGCCTCCTTGGTAGAACCAATATTATACTTTGCTCCACAGGCGCAAACGGTCTCTGCTTTTGGAAAATATGTTGGATGTATATCTTTTTTCATAGTTCAAACATACTATCATATACTCTTCAGGAAATCAATATCTGCCTGGAATTTCTCTGCCTTGGCAATCACCGAATTACCATAAAAAGTATTGCTTGGCTTCTGATTATCACAAGCTCGGCCAGAATAATATCGGCAAGCGGCATTTCTCTCACCAGTATAGGTACCTGTAGAAGCCCCCAGATCAGCAATATACATGGCCGTAGCCATAACAGCATGCTTTGGATCCCAAGGATTCGGCAAGGAAACACCAAGCGCACTCTTTAAACGGGGAACGAATAATTGCCAAGTGGAGGGAATAAATTGTGATGGGCCCATTGCTCCACCAAAACCTCGCCCCACATAATAGGTGGCGCCAAGAGGACAGGAAACCGGCGTAGTGGCCCAAGTTAGATTCAAACTTTTTGTTATTTCACCAAACGGTGTAGTATCCCTGGGGGCTTTCATAACCTGCTGAAAGGGCGAACCAGTATTTTTCCCTACCCCGTCCCCAGTCGTCAAATTTGAAACGTAACAAGAGCCAATATTTTTACCAAGATCAGACTCCTGAGACAATATAGCCAAAACCATCGCCGCTCGCACACCAGTTTTTCCCGAAGCATAAGTGGCATATTCCAAAGCTTTCGCAAATGAAATCCCCCCAGCATCACGCAAGTCAAACATCGCGCTTCTGATGGTTTCCGCTTGGCGTTGCTTTTCTGATAAGATAGTCTGATAGCTGGATTCTGTCTTAACAGTAATGGCTAATAACTGCTTTTTCTCCGCTTCATTTTTAGCAATTTCTTTCTTTTTTAACTCTACCTCATATTTGGCATCTAATTCTTTATTCTTTTTAAGATCTAGAACTTCTTTTTCTTTCTGAGTTTCATC
>CAIJXO010000074.1 GCA_903824735.1 uncultured bacterium
AAATCAGCTATAAGCAGCTCCTTGGCCTCTTTGTAGCCGAGCCCGCCCTTTGTGTATCTAGCCCTTATTTCCTCCAATTTAGGCCCTTTTAGGAACAATTTATGGATCGCAAAAAGGTTGCTTTCGTCGGGGTTTTTTGGCTCAGCCACACCCTTTGAGTCGGTCGGAATACTCATGACTGCTTTTTTGATTTCCTCATCTGTCGCAAAAAGTGGAATCACATTTCCGTAGCTCTTGCTCATCTTTCTTCCGTCAGTACCTGGCACGGTTTCGACTTCTTTCAAAATTAAAGGCTCGGGCATTTTAAAGACTTCAGTACCAGCACCAAAAATTCGATTAAACTTTTGTGCTGTATCACGAGCATATTCGACGTGCTGTTTTTGGTCTTGACCAACCGGCACGACATCAGCATCCTGAATCAAAATATCGGCGGCCATCAAAATTGGATAATCAAAAACTCCGACATTTATCTCGGCATTCTTCGCTTCAGCATCCTTGTAAGCATGAGCGCGCATCAAATATGGGACAGTGGTGATGCAATTAAACATCCAGGCAAGCTCGGCGACCTGCGACACATCACTTTGCTTGAACAAAGTAACTTTTTTCGGATCAAGACCGATCGCTAAATAGTCCAGAGCCATATCCATAATACACCTCTCCATCTCCTCTTTATTTTGCATTGTGGTCAAGGCATGATAGTCAGCAATAAAGATATGCGCATCAAATTCGTCCTGCATTTCCACAAATTGCTTCATCGCGCCGAAATAGTTACCGATATGCACTCGGCCAGTCGGCTTTACTCCTGACAGCAATATTTTTTTGGCTTCTTTTTTGAACATATAAGTAATATAGCAAAATTATTGTATTTTATCTATTTCTTCTTTCAGTCGGGCCAGCGTCGCGTGAGCTGTATCACCAAACTCCACATATTTAGTAATTTCAGAAAAATCTACCAGCTTAATCTCCGTTACTCCACCGTCAGGATCTTTAACAAACGGTCCATACGGTTCGGTGAAGCATAGGTACCTTGTCTGATAAATATCGTCGCCATCGGTATAAAGATAGCCAATCGGAATGTACTTTAGGACTTTCATGTTGGACTCTTCCTTAACTTCACGAATCAAGCCTTCTTCTGGTGTCTCGCCTGGCTCTACATGCCCGGCGACTGGCTCCCAATTTCTCTCGTTTTTTACGATCACAAATTTATTGTTGTAATAGCAAAAAGCACAGACACTCCCAATCTTAGCTTGTGGGAGTTTGGAAAAATCATTACTATCTTCATAGTAACCAGTCTTCTCCTTCCCCGTCTGCCTCGACTTCCACTTAAGTTCTTTTCTCATGCCTTACAGTTTCTTATAACCATACTTTCCGAGGATCGGTTCAATCTCTGCATATTTTTTTCCAGCGAGAATTCCACCAGCGATAGCGGCGTCTTGTGTTACTTCAGCTAGACAAAAGTCTGGGATCTTAAATTTATTTTTATCTTCCGTGCTTTTGAACTCAAAATCTACCAAGACGAGTCCTTCGAGCGCATCTTTAAAAACGTCCACCTCGGAAACCAGCCCAGCGTGCTTGTAATAGTATCGATATTTTCTAAGTTTCTTACCTTGAACTTTTTCTAGTGCCTCAAATTCCTCTTTAGTAAGTAAAATAGTGTGTTCGTGTTGTTCGGAAGAATCCTTACCATCCACTGGAGACTTCTTGGTCATCTCAAACTTATCCCCCTTTTTACGAATTCGAAGTGTCGGGTGCGGATAACTTTCGGGTATATAAATATCAAAAATTTCTTTGAATTTGCAGTCAAATAAACCAGTCGGAATTTCCTTGGCGAGGTAAGTTTTTTCCAGTTCAAGCTCAATCATGCAAAAAGTATATCACATTATTGAAATTGCTTTTAGATACTCATCTCTGGATATCCCAAGTATTCTCAAATTATTCAAAATGATGAAGGTTGGGAGCGGATTATACCTCGGTACAATAATTGGTCTTTTAACACCAGTTTTCCAGTAGATCCGATGGTCACCCTTTTCTCGCTCAAACTTACAGCCTACTACCAGTAGGAATTTTTCGAATTCCTTCCAGTGAATAGACTTAATTTTGGGCATAATTAAATTGCCGTCGGTAAGATAATTCCGATCGATAAATTCGAAACAATTTTAGGGGGATTCCACGATTTTTGTACTTTCTTCCAACCGAGTTCAGTTAAAACTTCTGACAACGTCCCCTTTTTAATTAGTTCTTCAAAAAACAGACTTGATAATTCGCTAAATTTGATTTGAGCGTCTTTTATCGATTTACCGACAGTGGAGATATCCAATGCGGGAGAATAGGCTACAAAGCTCTTGCCCTGCTTGATGATATTTACGGGTAATTTATACATTAGATTTTGCTTATCCATGCAGTAATAGTAGCAAGAAGAGATTAAAATCACAAACCAATCCAAGTGGATAAATCACCCGAGGTTCCCCCTAAAGACTCGGTAGCTCTACATAAAACTGTGCCCCCTTTCCTTCGCCCTTGGACTCAGCCCAGACTGTGCCATGATGGGCGTCGATCATTTTTTGCACCAGATAAAGTCCGAGACCAGTTCCGGTACTGTTTACCTTGCTCGCTTCAGCGGCTCGGCTAAATTTTTGGAATAATGTCAGTCCAGTTTCTCGCGAGAAGCCAATACCACTATCACTGACGCAAAGCAGGGCTTTATGTGTTCCCTTGCGCTCGAGCGCAATCTCAATCCAACCGTGCTCAGTATATTTATTGGCATTATCAATCAGATTAATTAGGACGTGCTTGATCTTCATCTTGTCGGCGTGAACCATAAGCGGATTTCGGGGTAGTTTTACCTTAAGCTCCAAATCTTCTCTGATCGTATTACGAATCTCCTTGATTGTCTGCTGAATAAGCTCGACTAAATCAAAATCTTTTAGATAATAGCGCATCTGACCCTGTTCCATCTTGGAAGTATCTAGAAAATCATTTACAGTTTTATTTAGTGAATCAGTGGATTTAAAAATTAACTGTAGGGGTTCAAGTAAAGCTTCCGGTACTTCACCATAATCACCATCAAGAATCATCGAGGCGTAGCCCTTGATTGAGCCCAAAGGTCCCCGCATTTGATGCGCAGCAAGGGAGACAAATTCATAGCCATCTTTATTTTCTTTCATTTGATTTTTAATTTGTTTTATCAAAATTAAAAAACCAAATTCAAGCCTTGCACAGGAGCAAGACTAAAATTTGGTTTCTTAGTGCTTGCTCTATTACTTAATCACGGGTAATTCCACGTAGAATTGGGAACCGTGACCCCTACCAGACGACGCGGCCCAAATTTTTCCACCATGACCTTCCACAATCTTCTTTACAATGAATAGTCCGTAGCCAGTACTGTTCACATTTACCTTCAATGATTCCTCCCCACGACCCCCTTCTTTAAACAATTTTGCTTTATCACCATCAGATAGACCTACTCCGCTGTCGTGAATTTCAAACAGGACGGTATCGGGTTTAACATTTAAACTTACTTTTACATAACCAGTCGGAGTATATTTCACGGAATTGTCTATCAGGTTTTTAAAGACCTGAGTCATTTGCAGTTTATCAATCTTTACTTTTATATTCTGAGTTGGGACTTTTACTTCGTAAGTCAGGCTTTTTTGTGCTGCGGTTTCGCGGAAGCCTTCAGCGATTTCATTTACAAATGGACAAATATCCTCATCTTTAAGATCGTAGGTCATCGTACCACTACGCAAACTTGAGGCCTTGAGCACTTCTTGAACCATTTCCACCGCTTTGTTATCTGACTCCAATCCTTCTTTTACTAGATTCTTAAGCGGTTCTGAAGCATCACCGACATCCCCTTCCAAAATCGAGGCAAAAACCATCTTTGACTTGGTAAAGAAACCTTTGACTTGATGTGTGATGAAGCGGATGAGGAGTTGTTGGTTTTCATTAGCCACTGCAAGCTCTTCACGCTGGGCAATCTCCTTCTTCACTGAGCGAACAATAATAAGACCGACGATGGCAGCGAGTACCAGAGTAATGGCGGTCAGGACCCTGTTGACATTATTCTGGATGAAAAAGAATTGTGAACCGATTAAAATCACGAGTGCCCACACCAACGCCTGGGCGCCTATCAGTTTAATATCGAAGGCTTTGAATTTTACAATAGTATAAGAAATAAGAGAAATGAAAAATGCCATGCCGAAGAGTCCATACATTTCGAGACGAGAATCTTTCAAAAGACCAATGGTGGTTAGATAACTTCCCAAATATGATAGGATAAAAAATACAAACAAGAAGGCTTCGATCCCTATTCCAATTAATACTACTTCTTTTCGAAAACCAACTGTAGATTTGCGGTAATGTCTCACAAGTAGCACCAGAATCCAAATCATTGCCAATACACCAAGTAAGATATAGTAGGTTTGAAAAAAAATGTTTTCAAACTTAAATGCGTCACAATCTGTCAAATTAAAGCCAGCCAGATTATAATCAGTGGATGATAACAAGAAAATAGGAGATAATAATAATAGAAATATTATTTTAGTTCGAAGTAAAATATCCTTTTTTTCCAAAAAAACGTAGACGAAATATATTGACAGAATAGCGATAAAACCAAAAATTAGACCGAGTAATGACCATACGAACAATATACTGTCGCTATTGATATTAGTCCATGTAATAAGAGCGATAATTGTCCAAAGTGAAAAGAATACTGATATTCCTAATAAAAGTTGATTAAGTAAAAACCTTTTACCGTTTAAAAAAACAAAGATTCCGACAAAAAGAGAAATTACAATCGTGGGGATGTGTGAATAATATAGTAAAGGTGGTACATTAGAAGTAAAGAAAAGATAGGTTGGAAAATCAAAATAAGGGCAAATCATATAATTTTTATTTAAGACTATCTTTAGTTAATAATACATCTGTAGATTGGCCTTCAATCGGATCTAGGGTTGGTAGTGCACAATCACCACCATCAACTTCTGAGTCGCAGTAAGTAATGGAGCATTTCTGGTCCGTAGGTAAACAGACATTCGCTCCGGCACAATCATCAATAAACACGCCGCACTCTCTAAGTAAGTCTGGGGTATATTTTTGTACTTCTGAATAATAATATTTTTCAGTGCATTCATCATCCTTACAACCGACAAAACAACTCATTAAGGCCGGATCACATTCTCCTTCATAATATACAATATAATCATGTCTAACTATAAAACGAAGATAAGAAAATACGCCAGTGATTAAGATAATCACCAAAAGAAGATAGTAGAAAAAATACTCACGAATGTTTAATTTAAATATCATTATCTTGATTATAACATATATTACTTGACCGATTAAGTTCGTTTTCCTAAAATCTTGTTTTGAATATACCACTGGAAATAACCCCTGTATTTCCTTTGTAGGTCTCTCTTCTTCCAATCAATATTGGTTACTTTTCCTCGGCAGGTATTTTTTTTACATAAGCAATCTAATTCATATGGCTCATCACCACCCAAAACCATCGCATAATCAAATGTAACCTCTTCTCCCCTTTTTATATTCTTCATCGCTATCAAAAAAATTTGACCTTTAAACCCAGCGTTCGGCTCACAACTATGATTAAAAAAATCTACACTTTGAATTTCTTGTTTATTTTTTATTCCTATGACTAAATTATCATATATCTGGTGAGCGGAATCTTTTATTGAATTGTCTAACTGCGCCTCCTCTTTTAGAGTCATAATATACCCACCAAAAACAGCTAGGAGAGATTCTTTTTGTATATCTTTCTTTGAAAAGACACCCTTGCCGTATTTTTTTGTATTTCTAACCTCTAAATTAGGATTCATCCAAGAAAACATTTTTGATTTTATTTTCATACAATGATTATATATTAGTTTGG
>CAIJXO010000075.1 GCA_903824735.1 uncultured bacterium
CGACTTAAAATCGTGTCTCGAAAGGGATAAGGGTTCGACCCCCAACCCGGGCACCAAATATAAATTCAGCGTAGATTTTTATACATTTTTCTGGTATTTTGTAACAGTAGGTTTAATTGTATAAATGCGCTCATAGCTCAGCTGGTAGAGCAGATCCCTCTTAAGGATAAGGTCGTAGGTTCGATCCCTACAGGGCGGACAAGCGTCGGAAACCTGTAAGGTTTCCAGCTTGTCCGAGGCGCAGTGATGTTTTGCTAGCAAGCAAAACCACGAGCCGGGGTCGCGGAAATTTCGAGCGACGGCGAGAAATTATCTGTGACGACAAGCATAAAACGCGATAGAATTCGGGCGAGTGGTGTAATTGGTAAACACGCTAGTCTTAGGAACTAGTGGCGCAAGCCGTGGAGGTTCAAGTCCTCTCTCGCCCACCAAGAGAATAACGTTGCAAAATAAGGCCAAATTGGGTCTTATTTTGCTTGACTTTTTACCTAAAATGTGATAAGATACTAGGTAGATTTCGGTCAGAGTGACGGGACTGTTTCCCGCCCCCAGACCTGTGCTCTTTGACAGGTTTTTGGAAACAATAATGTAGTAGTAAGTGGTTAGTGATACAAATAGGAAAGGTAAGGAAAATGGACGCAAATAAGTTCTTGATAAGATGTTGGTTTCTGGAGGTTCTGCTCTGTCTCGGTGGTGGGTATTTTCTCATCGAAGACGGAACGTGGTGGATATTCGACCTGGGCCTAGCTCAGGCGACATTCATACTTCTCTTCTGGGGTTTTGCCTGGGTCCTCGGGACCACTGGCGATCCAAAGAAGAGGAAGTTCTTCACGGAAGTACCGGCAGGAAAATTCTGCCTGGTTATGATGGGATCGGAACTAATCCGTGTCCTCATCAATGTCATCGGACACACCGTGGAAAGCACCGACAACGACCCCTTCGAGGTAACCGAGGGAGTAGATGAGCGAGGCTTCTGGGACACTCTATCATCTATGATCGGAATCAGGTGCATCAGCTTGCTTCCCTTCTATCGTCTCCATAAAATGAAAAGTGAGTGGAATGAAGAAGGAAAGCCTGACCCAAAAAGTACTGCCACGACTTTTATCTCGCGTTCTGAAGAGATCGTCTTTTTCTCACTCCAGAGAAACTACGGTTTCGTAAGTAGCGAGGTAGAAACGGGCAAAGGTAGCCAAACTACCATGCCTGGCGGTGCTCCAATTCAATCAGAGCGATTGCCCGTAGATATTAGGGTCCTAACACAAACAAGGATTCACTACATCTTTCGGGCACTAATTCTGAATGATTGGATGACGGTTAACGGTGCCATGATTGACTCGGCTATGATAGGCTTTGTCGGAAATGGGTCTGTTGATCTCCTTATCGGGCAAAGAGCAGAGGGAGCGACAGGAATAGACGACGCAGTTGTAAATCCTGAAATGAGAAGAAGGCTCTTGGACTTGGCTGGGGTGGAAAACCGATCTTGCCAGTACAAGGGTTTCAGCTATTCTGGGGTGAACAAGGATGAGCTGCAGAAATCAAGCACCACGAGGTGGATGAAGGAGCAAGAAGCTGATGGAGCTGCAGCACTGATCGAGAAACCGGGAATGGCTGAGGCGAGGGTGTTGGTGGAGAAAAACAAAGCCCTGCAAGGGCGCGCCGACATCCTAAAGCAAGTCGGGCCCGAGATCGCGGGGACCATCGCCTATGCCGATAACGAAACAGTGACGACATATGCACCCGGTCACGGGCACACAATGTTGCCGCTCGACGGAAAGGACGGGAAATGATTGGTGCGATTGTGATCGGATTGGTCTTCCTGCTTGGAGCCTGTACTCTTGCTCTGCTCTGGTGGTTGCGAAATCGCCAGGTAGACAAGAAGGCGGGGCAAGGAAGAAGGACTGGGGATGACGTAGGGGGAGGAGATCCGCCGGCGGCAAAACCAGCATCGAGGTTCCGGACAAACGCCAAGAAGTTCGGGGCTTTCCTCTGGGGAGCACTGAAATTATTGGCACTGGTGGTTCTAATCGTCTTGGTTGTGAAATGGTTCTGGCCAGACAGCCTGCCGTGGATACAGGCCAATGCTCCACCCCTTGCCGAATCAAACGCACAGTGCCTAGCTGGACGGAAAGCCGTCATCAGCTGGGCTCTGCCCTCGGGACAGCAAAGCCGAGGACGCAGTGAGGATCCTGGACTGCCAGCGGTTGTCGTCTATGATGACGAAAACCGTATGGAGGTCGAGTACTCCTACAAGTACGACGGTCGGGACTACACCGGCCGCCTCGAAATGAAAAAGGATGGCAACAAACTTGTCGGACCCTGGCATCAACGGGTGCCATTCGACAAGGGACAAGTCAGCCTAAGTAACACGACGGAATTTCTAGTCTGGGAAGGAAACCAGACGTCTGTCGTGGAAAACAAGGAGGTTAGGTTTAAGCTCATTGTCAGGTAGAAAGGAGGTTTCCAAAAACCTGGAGGAATAGCGGATGTCGTGCGGTAACACGATATCAAAAACACCTGGACCGATATGTCGGCAGGTGTTTTTTGATTACTTTTTTCCTACATACTAGACGCCGAGTGTCCCCTTAATCAAATTCAAGATACCATAGGCGGCAATCATAATGAAGAGACCGATAGCGCCCCAGAGCATATGTATTCCCCCTTTCTTTCTTTCCTCAGAGCTCTCAGCATTACGCACAAACTCGAAGACTCCCCACAGAAAGTACAGAACCGCTACCGCCAACATCAAAGAAATAACTGGGTTTACAATATTGTCCAAAATATTTCTAAGTAACTGGTTAGGGTCCATATCTATGATTTATATTTATCGAGGAAGTAGACCGTTTACATTACCAGCACCAGTGGTGTTTACTCCGAAGATGTTCTGTAAGATGCCGACCAAACCCCAAACTGACACGATGACGGCAATGGCTACAATACCCCAAATCATTTGGCTTCTAGCCTTTTCCTTAGACTCCTCATTGTCAGACATGGTATAACGGATAACGTTCCAGATGAACCAGACGACGGCAAGGGCAATAAGGAAGACAACTAGTTGATCTAAGATGGCTTTCGCACTATCGACAATTGAACTTAAATAATTTGGATTAGCTTGCTGGGCGAAAGCCAAAAAAGGCATCGCACTCACTAGGGCTACACCGACTTTAACAAATTTCTTCATAATTATAATTATTAAACTTATAAACTAATAAATACTGGGACTATTTAACCCCGGGGATCATACTACCAAAATCTCCCCTTACACCAGTGACACCACTAGTGCCAAGGAACATATTTTGTAAGACAGCAACCAAACCCCAAACTGACACAATGACGGCAATAGCTACAATACCCCAAATCATTTGGCTTCTAGCCTTTTCCTTAGACTCCTCATTGTCAGACATGGTATAACGGATAACGTTCCAGATGAACCAGACGACAGCAAGGGCGATGAGGAAAACTAGGGCTTTGCGTAATAAAATAGTACCACCGTCAATTATCGAGCCTAGATAACCAGTTTGGACATTTGCTTGCGCAAGCGCCAAAAATGGCACTAAAATCGGACTAAGACTGATTAATATTTTTTTCATTATTTTAATTAAACCTTATAAACTGCGACCTTTCTATTAAATTCTACTTTAATATTATACTATTTTATGGAAAAACTACAACTTAATGTTCAGTGGCGTATCGCTTAGGTTAAATGTACCCTTAATCGCCGAAACAATGCCCCAGACAGAAACCATGACAAAAATACCGATGATACCCCAGAGCATATACTGTTTCCCCTCTTCTTTCTTTTCGCCCCCTTCAGAAAACATAAAAATGAGTACCCCGTAGGTGAACATAACAACTGCTAGTCCGATCAATAATGGGACAAGCGGTCTTAAAATACCCCCGATTATAGTAGTATTAATTAGATCTTTAAATGTGGTGACGGCGGCCAGAGCCAAGACTGATGGCGTTGATAAAAGTAGAGTTAGAGCGACTGATGTAAAGATTTTTGTAATTTTTTTCATATAATTTATAAAATACTATTAGGCACCTACGGTTGTTTTAACTGTATTTACAACTACCTCTGCAATGACTTTTGCGCCCAAGAGAATCGCTCCACCGATGATGGTCGCCCAGAAAATATCCTTGGCTTTAGATACTTCACCATCGTTACCTCTTGCGGTCACAAATTTATAACCAGAATAAATAATGAAAAAGACGACGATAATAGAGCCAACTTTCACGACTAAGTCCATAATTTTCAATAGTAAACCCTGAACGCTATTTGTGCCTAAAGGGTTTTGAATAGTAGCGGAAGAACCACCAGTACTTCCACCTCCACTTTGGGCATAAACGAACATAACAGGTATTAAGATAAGAAAAAGCGAGGCGAATAATGCAGCTAATTTAGTGTAATCTATTTTTTTCATATTTTAATTTTTGCCTATGAACTCAAACAAAGATGGATAATTGGGAGCAAGAGTCTTAAGTATTGTATAAACGATAAGCCAAGCTGTTAAAATTATAACAAATCCTTTCAAAGTATTCCACATCATGCCGGTGGCTTTTGACTTGTTCCCTGGGTTATCTCCCGATTTCATATATAAGAAACCGCCCCAGATCAAAGTGATAGCGAAAATCACACCAGCGATACTAATTATCCATTTTATAATCATATTAATCATACGGACAAACTCCTCAAAGTTACATGGATCATTGGCTGTACCCTCACATGGCACTAGGCCATAAATACGACCTGGTCCACCAGCGATCGGATTACGAACATCTGTAGTGTCCAGTTCACCAAAAGGTACGGGAGCTTCACCTGGGTCAAGACTGGTGGCAGCAAAAGAGATGGAAGGTAAAACCACAAAGGCCAGTGTCAGAACGATAGACCAGACAAATTTTATATTATAAGCTCTCATCTTATTTACTATTTAAAACGGCTTCCAGACGGTCAGAGGCGATACTTATCGCATCCTCAATCGAACTGCGTCCGGTTGTATATGATTCTACCATTTCTCGAAAAATCTTGCTTGTCTCGGTGCTGTTTGGATCAAGCCAGCCCTTACTAATTACGGCGCTTTGATTAAAGACGGTTTTTATCGCGCTTTTTTCAGCGACGCTCAAGACATCACGACGAGCTGACGGGATGTTAAATATATCCTTCCAGAAAGGCACAGCTTCGGCCGAGATTAAAGATGAGATAACAGAGTAAGCCCCAGCGGCGTTGGTCGAGCTTTTCATAATAGCAAAACCGAGCATATTACCGAAAGTACTATAAACTTTTGCTCCCTGAATTTGAGGTAGTAAAGCGACATCAAAGTTTAAATTGGGATTCTTATTCTTAACGGTCAAAAATTCTGAAGCAAAACCAAAATAAACAGCCAAATCACCGTTTGCAAAAGCATCGATGGAGTTTGGCATAGCGCGGTTCCAAGAATATTCCGGTCTAATTGGGTTCGAGAAATTGGTATAGAACTGCAAAGCTAAAGCTGTCGGTGAACTCATGGTCCCCGACTCTTTTAAAACACTCGAAAAGATAGCATCAACCGAATCATATTTAACAATCGGATTGCCGGCTTGTACAAACAGCGTACTTAGAATATCTTTAGCGTTGGTCACATTACTAAACTCACCAAGGGCTACTACACTCGTCAAAATATTCTTCGCTTGATCTTTTTTAATAATCTTTGACGTTAAAGAATTTATCTCGGCCCAAGTAGCTGGTGGTCTGGTAACGCTGGCGTTATTAAAGATATCGCGATTCCAATACATCACGAGCGGGTCGACACTAAAAGGCAACGCTAAGGTACCCGTAGCATTCAAATACAGTTCCCCTTCTTGAACAAAAGTTTGTTTGAAGGTTAATTCTGGCAAAACGGCGTATGGGATAGTATAAATTTTATTGCTATAGCGGACAATCAAATCTTCCGGCAAGACAATTGCATCTGGTCCATTGCCACTCGCAATCGCTTCCACTAAATCACGGTCAAAGGTGCTTGGTTCGCGCTCAACATAATCGACAGTATATTTAAGGTCCCGATCACTAAAATATCTGGTCGTAAAGGCGTTGAGCTCATCATCCGGCAAAGTCCCCCACATAGTGATATCAATCATATTGGCAGTACTCGTCGAAGACCGATAAGTCGAAAACAAAATTGCTCCAAGTATCAAAAAGAAGATAAAGATACCCATAACCACATATTGAAAAAGTTTACTGTTCTTCATTTTATTTTTTATACAACTTTTCTAAAAACTAAACCGTAGTGCTGAGGACCAGCCGCAATTTCCCGATCGAGCTTCAGCCCATGCTCTTGGAAAATCTCAGTAATCCTTTCTTTGTAAACCACATCTTTTTCGACTGGGCCAATACCGCCAAATGAGCCAGACCAGTCCACCACGAGGCAGCGGCCCAGGGGTCGTAAGATTCTCTTAATTTCAAGACACATTGCATCTTTATTCTCCACCTGAAAAAAAATATTGGCGGCAATTACGGTGTCCATCGAATTCTCACGCAGCTTTGTGCCTCCCAAATGTTCCAAGTCGCCCCAGACAATGTTTATATTGTTTAGATGATTCTGCTTAGCGCCGTTTTTGAGTTTCTGTAGTAAATCTTTTTGAATATCGACGGCAAATACTTGGCCTGACGGCTGAACCGCCTTGGCCGCCGCCATACTGTAGAAACCAGAGCCCGAACCAAAATCCGCCACTTGCATACCAGACGATAGTGCTAGTTGAGCAATATTTTTTTCAGGATCAGAAAACATGCAACTATTATACTACAAACAAGTAACTGAGGCTAGAAGGTCGCCGTCTCGCAACTTCATAATGCGGACACCTTGAGTCTGGCGACCGAGAGTTGGAATCTCTTTAGTATCCACTCGAATCACCTGGCTCTTTTTTGAGATAGTAGCAATCTCTTCTATCTCATCAGTCATCACTTTCGCCGAAATAATATCACCAGTCTTTGGAGTCACTTTCATAGTTTTTATACCCGAGCCACCACGATTCTGTGCTTTGTATTCTTTCAAAGCAGTCTTTTTACCATAGCCATTTGAGCTGATTACAAAGAAAGTCGGATTAGTCATCGCTTTCTTTATCACATCAGTACTGACCACGCTGTCGCCCTTACCAAGCTTGACCGCGCGGACACCTGCCGCCCCTCTACCCATCTCGCGAATATCGGACTCCTTGTAGCGGATTGATTGACCTTTAGCCGTTGCCAATATTACCTCATCAGTTGGTGCGACAAATTGTACCGAGGTGAGCTCGTCGCTGTCATGTAAACTAATCGCAATCAAACCACTTCGGCGTACATCATGGAAGGCCGCGGCATCAACTTTCTTCGCGACTCCTTGCTTAGTAACCATCATCAAAGCGAGCTTGGTCTTCTTAAGTTCCTTTGGCATCGCCAAAACGGAAGTGACCTTTTCTTCATTAGAAATAGATAAATAGTTTACCAGGGCTTTACCCTTTGTCGCTCGTTTACCTTCTGGTAATTCATGCATCTTTATCTGATAAGCCTTTCCTTTATCAGTGAAGAACAAAATGTCGTTGTGCGTCGAAGCGGTCAAGAAGTTCACGACAAAGTCTTCATCTTTGGTATCGAGATCCACCACGCCGACACCGCCGCGCTTTTGCTTACGATATTCATCGGGATTTGTCCTCTTGATGTATCCACCAGTTGTAAGCACAAGAACGTTCTCAGTGTCAGGAATCAAGTCTTCATCAGACATCGCGCCGATAGCTTGCTTTACAATCTTGGTTCGGCGCTCATCAGCATATTTTAGGGCTGTTTCAAGTAATTCAGACTTGACGATACCCAAAATCTTCTTGGCGCTTGAAAGAATATCTTTCAAATAAGCAATCAGTTCCTCCACGGCTTTCAACTCATCTTCAATTTTCTTTCGCTCAAGACCAGACAGACGTCCAATCTTCATATCCACAATAGTCTGGGCTTGAATCTCGGAAAACTTGAACGCCTTCATCAAATTCAATTTGGCGTCTTCAATATCTTTAGACTTCTTGATCAACTTAATAATTTCATCAATATGATCCAGAGCTTTTTTCAAGCCAAACAAAATATGCTGACGAGCTTCCGCTTTACGTAAATCAAATTCCGTACGGCGCCTGACCACAATCTTGCGGTGATCAATAAATTCATCAAGGAAAGACTTCAAAGACAGAGTCTGAGGCACACCTTTAACCAAAGCGACTAAGTTGTAATGGAAAGCATCCTCGAGTTGAGTGTGTTTGTATATAAAGTTCAAAACCTTTTGGGGATGCGCGCCATTTTTCAAATCAATCACAATACGAATATCTTTAGCCGATTCGTCACGCAAGCCACGGATACCTTCGACTTTCTTTTCGCGCACCAAATCAGCGATCGCCATAATCAGTTCGGCTTTGTTTACACGATAAGGAATCGAGGTGACGACGATTTGGAAAGCCCCCTTCTTGTCTTCAATAATTTCAGCCACGCCACGCACGACAACACCACCACGGCCAGTCGCATAAGCATGATTAATATCTGTTTGATTGTATGCAATACCACCAGTGGGAAAATCTGGACCTTTAATAAATTTTAATAGGTCCTCAGTTGTCGCCTCTTTGTTATCAATAAGATGTACAGTCGCATCCACCACTTCTTTCAAATTGTGCGGTGGAATGTTTGTCGCCATACCGACGGCGATACCCAAAGTACCATTCAAAAGTAAGTTTGGTAGAGCGGCTGGAAGCACATCTGGTTCCTTACGCGTGTTGTCATAGTTTGGACGCCACTCGACAGTTTCTTTTTCGAGATCTTTCAAAAGCTCACCCGCGACTTTAGACATCTTGGCCTCGGTATAACGCATCGCAGCGGCTGAGTCTCCGTCGACGTTACCAAAGTTTCCTTGTCCGACAATTAAGGGATAACGATGAGAGAAATCCTGCGCCATCTTGACCATCGCCTCATACACCGACGCATCGCCGTGAGGGTGAAAGTTACCGAGCACCTCTCCCACAACCGCGGCTGACTTTCGAGTCTTGGCACCAGCAGTCAGGCCCATCTCATGCATCGCATAAAGAATACGGCGATGTACCGGCTTTAAACCATCACGAACGTCAGGAAGAGCACGCTGCGTAATAACGGACATAGCGTAGTCCAGATATGAGCTCTTCATTTCTGTGACAATCTCGCGCTTGATATCTTTTATTTCTTTGTTTTCTTCTTTGTCCATATTATTGATTGGTTGTGGTTGAAGTCGTTGCTACAATTATCTCGACTGGAGTGGTGCTGCTACTTACTTCTTCGATATCTTGATTGGTATTTTCTTTAAAATCTGACACTGCTTTTGTAAATTCATCTTTGATTACCTGCATGGGGCTGATCGAGCTCAATTTACTTTCTTCGGCTTGCGGTAAAACTTGACTTGAACCAGTCGAGAGCCAGAGTATAAGTATTACTAGGGTCAGTACCAAGGCACTGACGAGAGAAAATACTCTTTTGCGATTATCCGGCCATTGTCTGATTTTTGTCAAAATGCTCATAAATTTTGTAACACCACAATCTCCCCCTCTTTACCTTCCAAATCTTTTCGCTTAATCGTCAGTTTATCGATCGGTTTGACATTATCTTCACCCGCTTCTTTCAAAAATTTCTTGAGTGCTCCGTCCACACCGACATCACCATAGTGCATCGGAATGATTATCTTTGGCTCAAGTGCCACGGCGAGCTTGTTAGCCTTGGCCGCGTCAAGCACTTCTTTGTCGCCAATTGGCAAAAATAAAACATCAATATCTTCAATTGCTCCCATAAACTCCGGACTAATTTTTTCATCAGACAGAGCGCCCAAGAAACACAAGGTCATGTTTTCGAGAACGACAGTATAGACGGTGTTAATTCTTTCCCCGCCATAATTAGTTTTTGAAGCAAAGCCCTTGATAAAGACACCCTTAGTCTCATATTCTCCAGGACCAGATATGACTAGTGGATCTTTGCCATTATAAGAAAGGTTCTCCACGCCATTAAAATCGGGGTTATTTGAGGTGACCAAAGCGACGTCCGCAAAGAAACGGGTCGGCTTGAACTTTGATTCTTTAGAGATTGGATTAAAAGCCAAGATGGTATCACCAAATTGCACTTTGAAAAATTCCACTCCTTGATAAGTGATAATCATAACCCCAGTATTATAGCAAATTGAAGAGGCTAAATCAAACAAAATAGAGCTTGTTTTCTTCTATAATATATGTATAATGATTGGGTTATTAACAAGTAGCGGAAAGTAACCTCATTGGGACCTAACAATGACCTTTCTGGCGAAGCAATTCCGCCAGTGTGCGGAATATTTTATTTAAAAAATGGCAAAAAAAGCAAAAGTAGTAGTCGATGATAGTACCGCCGAAGAAAAGGCGATCAAAGCCAAGAAAGATGGCTTGATGAACAAATTTGTCGAAGCTAGCGTTACTCCACCAAGTGTCGGCGATGTCGTCGAAGGTGATGTAATCGGCGTCGAGAAATCAGCAGTTTACATAAACTTGAATCCTTACGGAACAGGTATTATTTTCGGTAAAGAATATATCAATGCGCGCG
Source organism: uncultured bacterium (assembly GCA_903824735.1). Classification (GTDB taxonomy): domain Bacteria; phylum Patescibacteriota; class Minisyncoccia; order Phycocordibacterales; family GWA1-40-21; genus CAIJXO01. The sequence continues at coordinate 10,568 of CAIJXO010000075.1, forward strand.
ATATTATCAAAAAGATAAATATCGGCGATAAAGTCGCAGCGAAAGTTGTCGATGCAGGAAACGAAGATGGTTATATCGAACTTTCTCTAAAAGAAGCTCGACAGGCTCTGATCTGGGATGAGGCTGAAGTCGCAATTAAGAATAAGACTATTCTTGAATTACCAGTTGAAGAGGCAAACAAGGGAGGTCTTATCATTTCATGGCAAGGTATCAAGGGTTTCCTTCCTGCTTCACAGTTAAAGACTGAGCACTATCCACGTGTGTCAGATGGTGATAAGGATAAGATTCTTGATGAGCTAAAGAAATTGGTTGGTCAGAAGATTGCGGTCGCGATTATCACTGCCCTACCAAAAGAAGGTAAACTTATCTTCTCCGAAAAGAATATTGATAGCAAAAAAGGTCCAAAGAAAAATGTCGAGAAATACAAAGTTGGTGATGTCACCGAAGGTGAGATTACTGGTATTGTCGACTTCGGTATCTTTATCAAGATTGAGGACGGTCTAGAAGGACTTGTCCACATCTCTGAAATTGCTTGGACACTTGTCGAAGACCCTCGCGCTTTCTACAAAGTTGGTGAGAAGGTTGACGTAAAGGTTATCGAAGTTAAAGATGGCAAGATTTCTCTATCCATCAAGGCTTTGAAAGAAAATCCTTGGGTAGAGGCTGAGAAGAAATACAAGAAGGGTGATGAAGTCAAGGGTGTCGTGATTAAGTTCAACAAGCACGGTGCGATTGCTTCGATCGAAGAAGGTATTTCTGGTCTTGTCCACATCTCTGAATTCGGTACTGAAGCTAAGATGAAAGAAAAAATCGAGCTTGGTAAAAGCTATGGTTTCAAAATCTTACTTTTCGAATCAAAGAATCAAAAGATGGGTCTATCGTTTGTTGACGGAGCGAAGAAGTAGGTATATACTCTATATACAAAGCGCCGAAAGGCCCCGAGAAAACCACCAGAGATGGTGGTTTTCGACTTTCTGGACGAAAATTTGACTTTAGATTTAGTGGGTATATACTGTATTCAAATGGCCATAGGCCAACGGAGATCCCACCCCTAAAAAGGGTGGGAATCGTTTGTTATAGAGATACGTTTTCTTGTAAAGAAACTCTTGAATATATCGTAGATTACCGAGATTTCTTCGTCACTAATTTTTCTGACAAACCTTATAAATCGTTTAGAACTTACCAATTTCAACTGAGGGATGATTATCGAGGTATCAGTACAATTTAGTTGATAGTAAAAAATATTCTTGTGTCTCTTGGTTGTTAACGGAACTACCCACGCAATATGTTTGCTGAATTTTTTAACGACCAAAACTGGCCGCTCAAATAATTCATTCTTACCATCTTCTTCGTAACCAATGTTCAAACCGATTGCACACCACCAAATCTCTTTTTCATGAAACACGGCGCAAGGTTTGGAAAAATGAATATTTTTCTTTTCAGTATTCCACTCATCAAAATTTTTCATGCACACCAATCTAGCACAATAACTAAATTAACCTGAATAATGCAATGTGGAAAACCCGCCCGAGGTTCCACCTACTCCTTTACAGGAAAATTCTGCCCATTAATATCTTTCGCTTCGTCTGAGGCTAGGTAAATAATCTTTTCAGCGATTGTCTCTGGCTCTACCAAGTGCCCACCAGGAGCTTCTTTAACGGTCATTTCTACTTCTTCCTTAGGTGCTGTTAACCAATAGCCAGCGTTAGCTGCCCATGGGGAAACAGAGTTGGCACGACCACCAAACTCAGATAATATCTTGGCATAAATCTGTGTGATGTTTATCACTCCAGCCTTAGCCGCTGAATATGATAGAGCGTCAGAACAGCCACTCATTCCGTGTCTCGAGGCAATATTTATCATTATCCCTTTTTGCTGTTTCTGAAATAATTCCACCGCGTATCGCGATACATTCATCATAGATAACAAATTCTGCTCAAGAGACTTAATCCAGACTTTAGTCTTTCCATTCCATTCATCGCCGTCAATATATCTACCAGCGTTATTTACCAACACATCAATTTTACCGAATTTCTTTACTGCAAGATCAATAACCTTTTTTGCTTTTTTATCATTTATTAAATCTACCTTTATCGCCAAACATTTTCGTCCTAATTTTTCCACTTCAGCGACAACCTTACCAGCTCCCGCTTTGTTACTTTTGTAAGTAATGACGACATCAGCGCCTTTCGCAGCAAAAGCTAACGCCGTCGCCGCACCAATGCCGCTTGATCCACCCGTTATTAAAATTATTTTGTTTGTAAACATGTGACAGTAATTATACACCCTCCAACTCTCCCTTCAAAAGCGGTACAATTTGCTTGCGCATAATAAGACCAGTGGGCTTAGCGATATTACCGTTGAATTTTACATTTAATACTTTCTCTAAAATTGCTCTTGTTTCAGCATCTCCTGTAACAAACACATTCATGTTTTCGTCGAGCCCAATTGTCGTCTGAAATACTAAATCCAAACCCATTTCCAATTTTATACTTTCTAGTTCACGAACAATCTCATCACCACGTTCAGTTACTAGTTTCTCTGCTCCGATAATTTCAATCTGGGCGATACCGACTTTCTTTTTACCGATTACAAACCAAGCAAAATCACCGCGCATCCGCTCGGCTAGTTTTGAGCCAGATAGATCAGACTTGGCTGTAAAAAGTTCTTTCCAGAAATTATCATCTAGTCTAGCAACTTTATTTAAATATTCTGCCGCTTTTCTATCACGATCAGTAGTCACGGTACCCTTAAAATTTAGAGTATTAGAAATAATCGCGCCCAAAAGCAGGATTGCTGATTCCTTGGAAATCTCCACTTCATTCTCGATAAATTTCTCGGCCACCAAGGTTGCCGCTGCGCCCACGAGTTCAATCTGAGCTTTAGCATTCACAAATTTATCAGCTTCATTTATTTTCCGATGATCGATTATTTCGATTACTTTCTCAGGAGCAATCTTCTCCTCAAGACCAATCAAATCGCTAGCATCTACCAAAATAACTTTTTCAAAATCATCGGCATTCGGTATAGACATTGGATATGGAATTTTAAAACGGTCCAAAATGTACTTCACTTCATCGTGTGGTTCGCCAATAATACCGACGACAGTATTCCCGTCTTTCTTATTTAAAAACTCGGCATAAGCAGTCGCCCCCGCTACACCATCGAGATCAGGGTTTACATAACATGTGACTAGAGTTTTATCAGTTCTCATATTCTTCTATTTCTTCTTCATCACCCTCTTTTTAAATTCACTCCGAGTCATGATGGTTTTAGTATCACGAATCCGATCAAAATAACCGACTCCATTTAGGTGATCAATCTCATGCTGAAAAATACGCGCCCACAGACCACTCGCTTTCTCAATAACTTTCTTACCGTCTTCATTATGATACTCGACAGTAACAGAGTTCGATCTTGAAACCTGACCTCTGATACTCATAATACTGAGACATCCTTCCCAACCTAACACCGTGTCTTTTGAATATTCTTTAATCACCGGGTTCACAACCACAATCGGTCCTTGGTGTTTTGTTTTAGGTCGATCTGGTGTCGTGCGTATTTCCATCACCGCAATTCTAAGCGACTCTCCAATCTGTGGTGCCGCCAAACCGACACCGCCACTTCGACGCATGGTGTGAATCATATTTTTAATCAAAGCCTTTCCTTTCGCAGTCTTTAGAAAATTCAAAGAAACTTTCCTGGCTTTAGCACGCAAGATCGGATTACCAAATTGAGTTCGGGGTAGGATTTTCATGATCATTACGGCCTATGCAACGCCGCCTGCTTACTTTTCATAAACTGTGAAACTTTTTCTTTGCCGTGTTTTTTGAGCATATCGCTTAGATCGATAATCCTGAGATCATAGAACTCCCAGAAGAACCTCTCGGTAATGAGCTGATCATACTTACATCTAATTAAGTGGTCATGCAATTTAGTCATATCGATTATCCCTGCACTAAAATCATTCTCCAACACCTCTTTAGCGATATGATTCAAACCGACGGCCTCAATTTGGGTCAAGCTTAAACCTGTTTCATCAAAAATATAACCATAAACCTCCTTAACAACATATAAAACCGCCTCTCTAAATCTGACCTCAAAGGACTCACTATCAGATATTTTTTCTGTCTTAGATTCCATGTAAATTAAATATCCAAGTTCGCTAACTTTGCGTTTGATTGAATGAAAGATTTACGAGCTGGAACATCGGTACCCATGAGCATATCAAAAATTTTATCTGCCTCCTGAGCATCCTCGATTCTAACTTGTAGCAAGACTCGGCGAGCCGGATCCATAGTCGTCTCCCAAAGTTCCTCGGCGTTCATTTCTCCAAGACCCTTGTAACGCTGAACATGTAGCTTTTGATTTTTCTTACTCTTGGGATCTTCCGCTTCCCCTTCTTCCTCAGGAATTGGTTCGCTACCTTCGACAATCTCAATGTCCATTGGAATGTCTTTACCAAACTTTTTCGCCTTCTCTTCTTCGGTGTAAACGTAAGTAACTTCTTTACCTTGTTTTATCTTATATAGTGGTGGCTGAGCGATATAGATAAATCCACCATCGATGAGCGGTCGGAAATAACGATAGAACAAAGTCAAAAGCAAAGTTCGAATATGCGCACCGTCCACGTCGGCATCAGTCGCGATGATGACTTTATGATAGCGTAATTTTTCAATATTGAAAGTATCACCAATCGCGGTACCCAAAGCGAGCACTAGATTTTTTATTTGTTCAGAGCTCAACATACGATCAAGGCGTGCACGCTCGATGTTCAAGATTTTTCCGCGCAAAGGCAAGATGGCTTGAATGCGACGATCACGTCCGGTCTTGGCGGTACCACCCGCGGAATCTCCCTCTACGATGAAGACTTCAGATTCTGAAGCATCATTGGACTGACAGTCAGCAAGCTTACCAGGCAAAGTCATACCCTCAAGCGCTCCTTTTCGTAACACAGAGTCTTTCGCCGCCTTGGCCGCTTTACGGGCCTTCAGGGCCAAAATTACCTTCTGAACTATCGCCCTGGCGTCTTCTGGGTTCTCCTCAAGGAAAGCCTCAAAAGCGGTGCCAAAGACGTCCTCAACTGCTCCACGGGCCTCAACGCTACCGAGCTTAGCCTTCGTTTGACCTTCAAATTGAATCTCACGAATTTTGACTGAAACCACAGCGGTTAGACCCTCGAGCACATCGTCACCAGTAAAGTTATCTTCGCTATCTTTTATAATGCCATTCTTTCTACCGTAAGCGTTCAAGCTTCGAGTTAAAGCGGATTTAAATCCAGTAAGGTGTGTTCCACCTTCTGGGGTGTGGATGTTGTTCGCAAAAGAAGTGATACGTGCAGAAATATCATCGACATACTGCAAAGCCACTTCCACTGACTCGACGCCATCTACTTTCTTTTCAATATAGAAAATATTTTTGTGAATTGGCTTTTGAAATTGGTTGTAAAAACGAATCAAAGAATAAAGTCCGCCTTCAAAATAGAAAGTTTGGGACAAAGCATCGACACCAAGATCGCGGAAATAGAAAACATCGGATTCCTCAAATTTCTCTGCCGAGTTTCGTGCGTCAATAACGGAAATCTTCAGGCCTTTCACTAAGTAAGCCTGCTGGCGCATATGACCAAAGACGCGATTCCAATCAAAGACCACACCCTCTTTAAAAATTTCTTTATCCGGTTCAAAAAGAACAATGGTACCGTGGAATTTAGTATTGCCGATTTTTTTAACGGCGGCCTTGCGCTTACCTTGCGAATATTCCTGCATGTAAACTCCCCCGTCTTTGTGAACAGTTACTTTCAAATAAATCGACAAAGCGTTCACCACTGAAGCACCTACACCGTGGAGACCGCCAGACACTTTGTAACCTTCACCACCGAATTTACCTCCGGCGTGAAGAACGGTCATAATGGTTTCAAGAGCGGAAACTTTTGTTTGCTTGTGAATGTCGACAGGAATACCACGGCCATTATCAGTAATTCTAACGCGGTTACCAGGCAGCAAGACGACTTCGATATCATTGGCAAAACCACCCATCGCTTCATCGCGCGAGTTGTCGAAAATTTCCGTAATCAAATGATGGAGACCATCGGGACCAGTGGTACCAATGTACATTCCGGGACGGCGACGTACCGGCTCAAGACCTTCAAGAACGGTAATCTGATCGGCACCGTATTTGCCCGCTTTCTCCTCTTTTTCTTTAGCCATGACGGGTATTATAGCAAAAAGAAGGGCAAAAAGAAAGCTAGTTTTGAGGTGGCAAATCCTCCTTTTTCCTCATAGAAACCACAGTATAAGAGAATAGACCGACGACAACAATGAACGCACCGACAATGCCGAGCCATGGCAACCATTTATACTTTTCCGTTACCCGACTCTCCTCGCCATCACAGACATCCCCGATTTTATCGCCATCATCATCAATTTGATTTTGGTTTGGTAAATCTGGACAATTATCTTTACTATTTATCACGCCATCCTTATCAAAATCGTCGCAAACATCACCACGACCGTTATTATTTATATCAACCTGATCAGTATTAGCGATGGAGACACAATTATCACGAACATCGGGGATCTTGTCGCCATCGGTATCGGCAATAATATAACTTGGATTAGTCTTGGGCATAGAAGCCGCCAATTTTAGCACATCGTTATTGTCATACAAGTTACCGCGCTCACCGGTGGTTACTGACACTCGCCTATCTGGATCAAAGTAAACAGAATATTCATTGTTTGGCTGAGCTAAAAATCTTAAGCGGTATAACTGGGCTTGATTAGCTAAATTACTCAAGCGCAATTCGGTAATGCGAAGTGGTTGGCTGTAGGTTAGATTAATTACAAATCTGTTAGCTGCAGTTTGAGGAAAATAGACCGACTGAGAACCAACTTCTTTGGTAGCTAAGACCGTTTTAAGATTATCTCCACTGCCAGCTTGAATGCTGATGGTCTTAGGTAGAGCAACGTAATTATCTAGAAGTAAAGAAAGTGAATTAGTAGTCATAACAGTGTCGCTGTCGATAACGATTTTAGCTGAACTTACACGATCACCAGAGACTGGAAGTTCCACGTAAGAATTTTCATCCCCGTCGATGACCATCCCTGCTCCGCTGACAGCCGCACCACTATTTGAATCGACAATCGAGACTCGGAAATTTGCTTTAGTTGTGTCCATCAAAAGCAATGATGGTTCAAAGTTTTTGGTGGTTTTGTTGTAAACGAGAAAATCATAGCGCTCAAGGTTCGTCTCTGAAAAAGGCACCTCCACAACTGTCGGGGTAGAAATCTTTGGAACACTGACGTCCCTCAGCTTGCGATAAGCAGTTGAAGCATCATCGGCAGCAAATGCTATTGTAGAAAAGGCTAACAGAAGAACGAGAAAGGAAGCGGTGGCTAATTTTTTGATGATCATATATTATTTTTAATTCTGCGACTAATAAACGCCGTACTGACAAACAGTATACCGACAAGGAAGAAAACGACAATTCTGATTCCCATTTCCATATCCCAAACGTCGACAAAGAGTAGACGCAAGACGACGACGCCGAGTAGGGTCGCACCATAGTTTCGCAAGATTCGACTGCCCACAGAAATACCATAGAAGTATTTCACAAGACCAATGATAGTGAAGATGATAAGAGAGATCGTGGTGGCGACCGCATAATCACCATGCATGGCATTATGTAGCGAAGTCCAGATTAAAGTATACAGATAAACCGATCCAATAATTAACAGTACGTTGTCTGATTGAATATCTACTGTCGTATCGGCGTTTTTGTTCTTTTTGAAGATAAGACCAAGGATCATAAGAGCGATAATAAGCAGAGCGACAACAAAAAAATCTTTGGTGAACACTTCTCGGCTATTTGAATACTCAGCAAAATTAGCTAGCGATAAAAATATCGGACCAGCGAGCAAGAGACTGGAAGCGGAAGCGGCTTTTAGGTCTCTCGTAGTCAAAAGAATTAGAAGTGGAATCAAGGCGCTTTCTATGGTGTAAGCGATAGTCAAAGCGGCGCCACTAAGCTCGATGGCAGTAGCGGTAGCGAGCATAGCAACGGAGATGGCGGCATAGACATAAAAGACGTTACGGATTTTAGTCTCTACAAACAAGACGAATGCTCCACCAGCAAAGATTACCATCCAGACAGCGATAATTAAGCTTTGCCAATCTTCTGGGGCGTAGGCCATAATCCAAGACAATAAGAAGATAGCGTTCAAAACAGCGGTCA
>CAIJXO010000076.1 GCA_903824735.1 uncultured bacterium
CGGCTATGCAAAGAGTCAAAGATGAATTCAAGACATATCTTGTCATTGGGGAAACTTTTCAATAGCTCCCTGATTCCAAACTTAGAAGTACGAGACATAACCCTATTCTAACACCAGTGGGGCGTGTGGGGATACGTCCCTTTTAGACACTTTATTTTAAATATTAAAAAATACCCTTATTTTACAGGGTTTTTAGAAACTCATTAATAACCCCCTCCACTTCCCCATAATTATTCGCCTCCATTAGCTTTACGCGCAGGTCATTCGCTCTAGCGAAGCCGTTTACGTACGCTTTAAAATGCTTTTTCATTACCGAAAAGTTTTTACGATCACCTAAAACTTGTTCAAACAATTTTGTATGTTCCAGAAGGATAGTTAGTCTTTTTTCAATGGTAATATCCTCTAGTTTTAATTCTTTATTAAAAAACCACGGCGCCCCAAACGCCCCTCTACCAATCATGACTCCGTCGCAGCCAGCTAGTTGAGCGCGTGCTTCCCCATCAGCTAAAGTCTTTACATCGCCATTGCCGATAACAACAACGTTTTTACCACTCGCTTTCACGATTTCCACTACTCGGCCGACATCACCCCAGCGTGCTGGTACTTGTGACAATTCTTTCTTGGTACGCGCATGAATGGTCAAGGCCGAAATCTTTTCTTTCAATAATTCAGGAATCCATTCTTCAAGTTGATCACGATTAAAGCCGGTGCGTGTCTTTATTGAAACCGGAATCTTTTTGCCAGCATTAGAGATACCGTCAAGCGCCGCACGGATAATGGCTCGAGCTAATTCCGGCGTCTGAATCAAAGCCGCACCTGCTCCTTGCTTTAAAACACTGCGGTCGGGACAACCCATATTAATGTCTACCCCATCAAAACCGAGTTCAGCGATAAGTTTGCTCGCTCCATATATAGTCTCGGGATTGGCTCCAAAGATTTGCGCTACAATCGGACGCTCAGCTTCAGAGAATTTGAGCATATGCATCAGCTTTTCTTTTCCGCGTGAGCAGAGTCCGTCAGCAGAGACAAATTCCGTCCACAAGACATCGGGCTTGCCATATTTAGCAAACATCGCTCGAAACGGCGCATCAGTCACGTCAAGCATTGGCGCCAGGCAGAAAAAGGGCTTGTTTAATTTTTCCCAGAAATTTTTGCTCATTTATCTACTTTACCGATAACAATCTTACTGTCAAAGCGTAAATCGATGTATTTAATGCTCTGACTATCTTTCACTAAATCTAAATTATCCGAATCAATCGCTTTAAATAGGTTCTCAAAAGCCACATCAAACCCCCCTTCTTTATCATTAAAGATAATTTCTGGTCCCGAAGTTAGAGTGAAGTGAAAATCAAAACCGTCAAAATAAATTTCGCCTACCTCAATCCCGGCATCGGCCAAGATATCGATCAGAGCAAATATTTCATGGTAGAAACTGTCATCAATTTTACCGTATGTTCTCACAAAAAGATTACCGGAAAAGATTGGGGCTTGGTCAAAGACGAAGCCGTCCTTGTCGACAAAATAACAGACCGGGTTCACGGCTTTAGGATCATCCCCACACCAGACGGAATGCGGTTTACGTTCGACAACGGTAATCGCGACCGTCTGCCAACCCCGCCAGGAAACATCAACTTCTTTAATTGTCTTAAATTGTTCTAAAATATTACGCTTCAGTCCAGACATTGGAAAAATAAGGAAATTACGTCGAGCAAAGAGTCCGATATAACGATCGGCAGTTGTGCTATTTGCCGTTGCGAGTATATCATCAGTCGAGACAGAGTTATTTCCAGAAATCAAAAAAGTTTTTATAACTAGTTTATCGTGACCAGAAGCAATCGCTAATCCAAAGACAATTACTAGCAAGAAAAAAGTAATGATTGAAAAACGTACCCAAAATAGACGGCGTTTTTTCGCCCGCGCCTGGGAGGAACCGAGATTGAGATTTCTTTTGACAGACATCTATTGTTTAGCGATCACACTTTTGCCCATATACTTCTGTAGAACTTCCGGAATCTTGATTGAGCCGTCAGCTTGCTGATTGTTTTCCATGATAGCTACTAATGTCCGACCTACAGCGATTGCCGTTGCATCGTTCATGTGTACGAAATCAGGCTTTTCGTCTTTTTTCTTGAAACGCGTATTTAATCGACGGGATTGATAAGAAGTCATAAGATCTGAAGTCTGAGTCTCACGATATTTATTTTGACCTGGCATCCAAGTCTCAATATCAAATTGACGATGATCAGGACCGCCCATATCACCAGTACAAATCAGAACTACTTGATACGGTAAACCTAGAGATTTCATAATATATTCCTGAATGGCAACAAAGAAATCCTGCTCTTGATATGAATGCTCTGGTAGACAAAAACTTTCTAGCTCAAGTTTATCAAATTGATGCATACGAATGATTCCACGTGTATCTTTACTTGCAGCTCCCGCCTCACGTCTGAAAGCCGTTGAGTAGCCAGCATAACGGATTGGTAACTTCTCGGCAGGAATAACTTCGTCCATATGAATCGGACCGAGGGTATGTTCGGCACTTCCAACTAAATATAAATCATCGGCCTCGGTATGATATCGTTCTTCTCTTGGCTCAAGTCTCGCCATACGATTCATAACCGCTGGCTTCACAAATACCGGTGGAATAATCGGCACGAAAGGTTTAGGGCTAATATTGAGGCCAGAATCATTTTTGATTTTTGTTAACGTGTCTTCGTTTACTAAAATCTCTAGAGCAAACTGAATAAGAGCAAACTGCATCAGCGCCAAATCGCCTTTCAAATACGTAAAACGTGGACCAGAAACATTTGCCGCTCTCTCATTATCGATCAGATCTAATTCGACACCAAGCTCCCAGTGTTCTTTCGGCTTAAAAGCAAAACTTGGCTTTTCACCAACCTGTCTGACAACCTTATTCCCTGACTCGTCTGGACCAACTGGCGTATCTGCTGATGGAATGTTCGGTAAAAGAATCATTAGTGACATAAATTTTTTGTCGAGGTCCACTAATTTGGCTTCTACAGTGACCACTTCCTTCTTAAGAGCAACGCCTTCATCGACAGCACGATTTTGTGCCGCAATATTTCGCTTTTGATTTAGTTCATCGAGTTTATTTCTTAATTCTTTTCTTTCTTCATAGACAGCCAAAAGCTCATCGAGGTTTACCTCTTTTGAATGCTTGTTTTTTATCGCCTCTTCCACAATACCTCTATTTTCCTTTACAAATTTAATGTCTAGCATGTTTTATTAAAATTAAAATCTAGTCGTTTTTATCCACATTTTTAATACTTTTAATTATAACAATTAATGCTATAATTCACAATCCAAACTAATTAAGTGTACCGAGAAATACTTAATTAGTTTGGCGTAATTATGAGAACTAACAAACACCCAATCGATCAAGAGTTCCCCGTGCGTGAATTAGCGAAAAGAGAATTTCCGCCACAGTTATTACAAATTCCCCAACCACCAGACAGACTTTTTATTCGTGGCGAATTGCCCGGACTCGATACCAAGCTCTTGTGCGTCGTCGGTAGTCGTAAATATACAAGTTATGGTAGAGAAGCTTGCGAAAAACTGATCGCCGGCCTACGGGGTTACGATGTCGCGATTGTCTCGGGACTGGCGATTGGTATCGATGCGATAGCGCACCGCGCGGCACTCGATGCCGGACTAAAAACTATTGCCATACCTGGTTCAGGACTTGGCGTCGAAGCGATTCACCCCATCGTCCATGTCGGATTGATGGAAAGAATCCTAAACTGCGGCGGCTGTCTTCTATCGGAATTTGAAACAGATTTTAAATCAACACTTTGGGGCTTTCCCAAAAGAAACAGAATCATGGCCGGGTTTTCACACGCGATACTAATAATAGAGGCTCAAATAAAATCTGGGACTTTAATCACTTCACGCTTAGCCACTGACTATAATAAAGACGTACTGACCGTGCCGGGATCAATCTTTTCCAAAACCTCCGAAGGCCCGCACTTATTAATCAGGCTCGGTGCAACACCGATTACGAAACCGGAAGAACTGATCGCTGCTCTCGGCTTTGAGTCAAAAGACGGCGAACCAAAAAATCTTGAACTAGGATACGCTGACTGCTCCAGAGAAGAAAAAGAAATTCTGACTTTACTCACTGAACCTAAACCACGCGATGAAATTTTGCGCAGTTTAAATATGCCAGCAAGTGAAGTAAATGCATTATTAACCGTGATGGAACTCAAAGGTCTGATTACGGAAAGTCTGGGCGAAATTAGATTGACCTAATTTATCCACATTTGCCAAAAAAGTGAAAACTGTGTAATACTGAACGAACAATGAAATTATTAATTGTCGAGTCACCAGCCAAAGCGAAAACGATTTCTAAATATTTGGATGGTAAATATGAAGTAAAAGCGAGCGTCGGTCACATCCGTGACTTACCGAAGAGCAACAAAAAAGCCATCGATATCGAAGGTGGTTTTATTCCCCATTACGAAATAAGCCCAGGCAAAGAAAAAGTCGTCGCGGAGATCAAAGCTCTCGTCAAAAAAGCTGACGAAGTATTGTTGGCAACCGACCCCGACCGTGAAGGAGAAGCCATTGCTTGGCATATTAAAGAAGCGGTTGGCCTAAAGAATCCCAAGCGCGTAGTTTTTTACGAAATTACCAAAGACGCTGTGCAAGAAGCGGTGGAGCATCCACGCGATATTGATGAAAACTTGAGACGTGCTCAAGAAGCCCGTCGCGTGCTTGATCGACTTGTCGGTTATGATTTGTCTGGTCTGATTTGGAAAAAAGTGCGCTACGGTCTTTCTGCTGGTCGCGTGCAATCCCCCGCTTTACGTATCATCATGGAGCGTGAACGTGAAATCCGCGCCTTTGTCCCCGAAAAATTTTGGGTAATTAAAGCAAATACTGAGACTCTCAAAACAGAACCGCTGGAACTTTTCTGCACCGAAGAACCCCGCGACGAGAAACTTGTCGAAAAGATTTTAGAAATTGGCAAAAAATCAAATTGGAAAGTTACTGACATTTCTGAGACTGAGGCTAAGCGCTCAGCGAAAGCTCCTTTTATTACTTCTACCCTACAACAAACCGCGAGCTCGAGACTCGGCTTTGCCCCGTCACGCACCATGGGTATCGCTCAGAAACTTTACGAAAGTGGCTACATTACTTATATGCGTACTGATAGTACAAATCTAAGTAAAGTTGCCCTAGCTCAAATATATAGTACGATTGAGAAAAAATACGGTAAAGAATACTTAGAGCCTCATACTTTCACTTCGAAGAGTAAAAATGCCCAGGAAGCGCACGAAGCGATTCGCCCAACTGATATTACTAAAGTCTCTTTGGGTATGAATGATGAACAACAACTGCTTTACGAATTGATTTGGCAGAGAACGACGGCTTCACAAATGACTGATGCCAAAATGATGCGCACCAAAATCACGGCCGAGATTGAAACGGCCGAGCAGGTGCCGGCCTTTAGTGCTAATGGCTCTCGCCTCCTTTTCCCTGGCTGGCTTAAAGCCGATCCAGAAGGTAGCGGCGAAGATGTAAACTTACCAAAAGTCGCCGTGGGTGAAAAATTAAAATTACTTGATTTAACTTCCGAGGGC
>CAIJXO010000077.1 GCA_903824735.1 uncultured bacterium
AGCACGCCACAAACCCTCAAGGCGGTCTCGAGCGTGAAAGTCCAAATGCTTAAATGTTTTTCTCATATATTTATCTTATACATGAGTTGCATTTCAAACAAGAATTTTCATCTAGTTATGAAGAAGTTCATTGCGGTCGCGGTTTCAGTCGGATTCGGTCTGATGACTGTTGGGGCTAACATCCCGGGTATCTGGGGAGCGGTGCTCTTCGTGATCGGACTCGTCAGCCTCGCCGCAGGAGGTCTCGTGTTCGCGGAATGAGACCACTTCAGCCACCAGTCCCTACCGCACCACCCAAGTAATGTTGGGAGTGCGGTGAAGTTTTGCCAAAATTTCTAACACAACCGCCCCGTCCATCAGAATGTCCACCCCGCCTTAATTAAGGCGGGGAAAACCGAACTCTAAATTGTTACTCTGTTTTCTCCTCCTTGATCAAGGAGGAGTAGCGAGTCTGCGAGCCGAGGTGGTGGAGTTATTTAATCTTAAACGCCTTTTTGCCTGGATATACCGCTTTCTTGCCCAAAGCATCCTCGATTCGCAAAAGCTGATTGTATTTTGCTACACGATCAGTACGAGAAAGTGAACCGGTTTTGATCTGACCAGCCGCGGTACCTACAGCCACGTGAGCAATAGTCGAATCTTCGGTTTCACCGGAGCGATGAGAAATAATCGAAACATAACCGTTCTTCGCGCCGAGAGCGACAGCGTCCAAGGTTTCAGTTAAAGTACCGATTTGATTTAGCTTAACGAGAATGGCATTACAGACACCCATATCAATTCCCTTTTGTAATCTCTCGACGTTAGTAACGAATAGATCGTCGCCCACTAGTTGCACTTTCTTACCTAATTTATCAGTCAACAATTTATAACCCGCCCAATCATCTTCCGCGAGCGCATCTTCAATCGATATGATCGGATAGCGAGAAACAATATCAGCGTAATAATTTACAAACTCGGCTGAAGTAAAGCTTTTATTCTCAGTCGCAAGATGATACTTACCGTCTTTGAACAATTCAGTAGAAGCCACATCAAGCGCAATCGAAATTTGAGAACCTGCCTTATAGCCGGCTTTCTCAATGGCTTCGACGACAAGTTTCAGTGCCGCTTCGTTTGACTCCAGTGATGGCGCAAATCCACCTTCATCACCGACAGTCGTACCAAAACCTCTTTCACGCAAGATTTTCTTTAGGGCATGGAAGACATTTGTACCAGCTTCAAGTGCTTCAGAGAATTTTTTAAAGCCGTGTGGCACGATCATGAACTCCTGGAAGTCAGTGGACTTCTCGGCATGCTTACCGCCGTTCAAAATGTTCATCATCGGTACCGGCAAAGTCACAGTCTTGGTCTTAGCAAGTTTAGCGACATATAACCAGATTGGTTTTTTAAGTGAAGCAGCAGTAGCGCGCGCAAAGGCCAGAGAAACACCAAGAATTGCATTGGCACCGAGCTTACCCTTGTTCTCTGTTCCGTCTAATTTAATCAAAGTCTCATCAAGTTCTCTTTGAGTGAATTCCTTACCTTTAATCTTTTTTAAAATTATAGTATTTACATTGGAAACAGCTTTTTGCACTCCTTTACCACCATAGCGCTTACCCCCATCGCGCAATTCTACTGCCTCATGTGACCCAGTTGAAGCACCGGATGGTACCGCCGCACGGCCAAAAGAACCGTCAGCGAGAGTTACTTCTACTTCAACAGTTGGATTACCGCGTGAATCAAGAATCTCTAAAGCCTTTACCTTCGATATTTTGCTCATGTTTTTAACTAATTATTCTAATAAATTTTATTAACAAGGCTGTATTTTAGCACATTTAAAGAGCTTTGTTTAAAATAGATTAAAAAGAGAGGAGTTTGTCAAAAAAGTGAAAACTATTTTATTTAAGTAGATTTTTAATCAAATCAATAAGCCTAACTAAAAAGGACTCTTCCATAATAGGCTGTGGATCAACATTATCCTTCATGATTTCCGTATCTTTACCACCATCTTCGCCGATTACTTTTATTAAAGTAAACCTGTTTTGCGGAATATTTGTTTTGCTAGTGTTTTGAACTGAGACTTCAAAACAATATTGGCTACCGATCTTAAAATCGTACTGTTTATCACCACCAAACCACAGTGTAGCACCTCGACAAGTATCGACTATCTTCGCCGTCATACAATCATCATCAATAGTTATATGGGGTGACTGTGATAGGGGGCAAGAAATCCCTACTTCTCTTGGACAAGGTGGTACCTTATAGATATACAGAATTTGAGCGTCTACTAAAAATTTTCTGCTAGTAGTAGATTGATTTTGATTTAATTCATAGACTGAATATTTTTTACCTTCGATTAAATTATCTTTTCGAATATCGGGCTGTATGTTTGTCTTATCTGAAGTTAAAATTATTGTAAATGAATTCTCTTCTTCTGGCTGAGTATAAGTATTGCCTTTTGATGTAATCCTGATTGTGTACTGTCCAGTATAAGGAAGGGTTCTTGTAACTGTAAGATATTTTTCATCTGTCCCGTTATTGATATCAAGAGATTCTCCCTCACCATTAGCGTCAAAAACTTCTGCTCTGGGGAGAAAGGTTTTTGCTGAAACTATTACAGTTATCTTTTCTCCTTTTTGACCTTGATAGTAATAATAAGCATCTTTGTTGACACTTAATTTACATGAAAACTTAACACTTGGCCTTATATTCATCGAAGTACAATCACTTCCATCATCAACTGCCGTTAATCCATTATCGAAAATAGTATCGACAAAATTATTTACCGAATCAGGGTTAGAGGTATCTATTACACCATAAGTTCCACCCGAACAAATTACGGCCTGTTCTATTGTGGTAAAAGGTTGAGTGCAGGAAGGAATTACTGCCATAACAGAAGCATTGCTCCAGAAAAAAACAGCCGCAGTGATTAATATAACTCCTATGAACCGCATCTCAATTCTCATGGTAAAATTATACCACTTTTCTTGAGGCAAGCAATTTTACCCCAAGCCATGACACTTTTTATACTTTTTGTTCGAACCACAAGGACAGGGGTCATTCCTTCCTACCTTATTATCATCTTTTTTGTCAGCAACTTTTTCTTCTTTTCCCCCACCCGCCAAAATCATTTTCTTTTGGGTATCTTTTAGTTGCTCTTCTTCTCGACGATAAGCTCCAGCGCCAATGTTTGGCAAGATTTTAATAACTTGGTCATTGACGGCATCGTTCATCTCTTTGAATAGACGCAAACCTTCTTTTTTGTACTCAACTAAAGGATCGCGCTGACCATATGCACGGAGATTCACACTCGAGCGCGTATAATCCATTATTTCTAGATGATCCACCCAGAACATATCGATAGATTGAAGTAATAAGATTTTCGCAATACGATAAAATTCTTCTTCGCCCAGAAGCTGTATCTTCTCTTCGACAATTTTATCCATTCCTTCGACATCCAAGATAATCTCGTCGAGTTTAGCCCTCACCGTTTCTTTATCGCCAAGCAAAACCGTACGACGGCGCTCATAAACCAATTTACGCTGATAGTTTAAGACATCATCATATTCAAGGACATGTTTACGTGAATCAAAGTTGAAACCTTCGATCTTAGTCTGAGCGGTTTCAAGCGAGCGTGTAATCAAAGAATTCTCAATCGCTTCGTCTTCCTTCATCTGGAAACGTCCCATCAATTTCTTTATGGTATCCGAAGCAAAAATACGCATCAAAGAATCTTCGAGCGATACATAAAACTGCGTCTCACCCGGATCACCTTGACGGCCAGCACGACCACGGAGCTGATTGTCGATTCGGCGCGCTTCATGACGTTCGGTACCGATAACACAAAGACCACCGAGACTTTTCACCTCCTCAAATTTTTCTTTATTAAATGGTACACCACCGAGCTTGATATCCACACCTCTTCCGGCCATGTTTGTCGCGACGGTTACCCCACTTTTATGACCAGCAGCGGCGATAATCTCTCCTTCTTTCTCGTGATTCTTGGCGTTTAAGACATTATGCTTTACACCCGCTTTCGAAAGATAAGTCGAAAGAATTTCGTTCTTTTCAATTGACACTGTACCGATCAACACTGGCTGTCCTTTATCTTGCAGCTCTTTGACATGCTTGGCGACCGCTAGAAATTTGCCATGCTCGGTTTGGAAAATCAAATCGTTTTTATCAAGACGCTGAACTACTCTATTTGTCGGTATTGGGAAAGTTTCGATATGATAAACTTTGTAAAACTCTTCTTCCGAAGTTAAGGCCGTACCAGTCATACCCGCGAGCTTCTTATACAGTCTGAAATAGTTTTGGAACGTGATCGAGGCAAAAGTACGTGATTCTTTTTGAATCTTTACCCCCTCTTTGGCTTCGATCGCCTGATGCAAACCTTCAGACCAGCGACGGCCAGGCTGTAAACGACCGGTAAAACTATCGACAATAATTATTTCATTATCTTTAACGACATAATCGGTATCTTTCTCAAACAACGCTTTCGCGCGCGCGGCGGTCTCGAGATGGTGCACATATTTGATACCGGCATCGGTGTAGATATTTTCCAAACCCAAAGCTTTCTCGGCTTTAGAGATACCAGCCTCGGTCAACTGAATCGCCTTCAGCTTTTCATCGACAGTGAAGTCTTCGTCTTTTTTAAAATTGGTGACGATGTTAGCAAACTTGGTATATAGATCCTCAGACTCAACTGTCGGAGCAGAAATAATAAGAGGAGTGCGAGCCTCGTCAATCAAGATTGAGTCCACCTCGTCCACGATCGCGAAATTGTATTCACGCTGACGTAAATCTTTTTCGGCATATTCAATATTGTCGCGTAAATAGTCAAAACCGAATTCATTGTTTGTACCATAGGTGATATCGGCCGAGTAAGCTTCACGACGGGAGCAAGGTTTTAGAAAATCATAGACAACTTTAAACGCCCCGAGGTTATCGCGCTCTTTATCTTCTTTCTCCGCTAGATCTTTATCAGTAATATGTGCTGAGTCATAAAGAAATGAGGTGTCATGATTAATCACACCCACTGACAATCCGAGGAAATTATAGACCTGCCCCATCCACACGGCATCTCGACGTGACAAGTAATCGTTCACGGTCACGATATGTACTCCCTTTCCAGTCAAAGCATTTAAATACGCTGGCAGAGTCGCCACAAGTGTCTTACCTTCTCCAGTGCGCATCTCGGCGATGTTTCCTTTGTGTAAAATAATTCCTCCAATCATCTGCACGTCAAAGTGACGCTCACCAAGCGTACGACGTGAAGCTTCACGGACTACCGCAAAAGCTTCCGGTAAAATATCATCGAGTGTCTCCGGCTTCTCGGCCGTTAATCTTTTCTTAAATTCCGCAGTTTTCGCCTTCAGATCAGCGTCTGACAAGGGCTTAATCGCCTCTTCATTGGCGTTTATTTGCGCCACAATAGACCAAAAGGGCTTAATCGCCTTGGTATGCTTATCGCCGAATACGCTCGTTAAAAATGACATAATAAGTGTATGTTAGCACACTTTGGCGGAGTTAGAAAATGAGGTGGGACCTCGGTCAGGTTATGCACAACTTGATATTTAGATACTGCTCTATTCCATGATAGGATGTCGCCGCTTTGAAAAATAATCCAAACATCGCCTATATTGATGGCGCCAATCTACACAGAGGGATTAAAGGTCTCGGCTGGGAACTTGATTATAGAAAATTAAGAGTTTGGCTCTCAGAAAAGTATAATGTTTCAAGGGCCTATATATTTCTAGGTCTTGTCCCTAAATACAAAGACTTATATGCAGAGCTTCAAGACTTTGGTTATTCAATCATATTCAAGGATACGACTTATGACGGCCACGGGCAAGTAAAGGGCAACTGTGATGCCGATTTGGTCCTAAAAGCAGTTTGCGATGCATACGAAAATAGTTTCAGTAAAGCTTTAATCATCTCGAGCGACGGTGACTATGCTAGTTTAGTGAAGTTTTTAAGTGACAGAAAGAAAATTTTAGTGATACTGGCCCATGATGAAAAGAAGTGTTCCATCTTACTTAAAAGAACAAATGTTCGAATAACCTATTTAAAGGAATTCAGGGCTAATTTAGAAAAAGCCCCCGATGAGGACGGAACCTCACAAGGGTCTTTTTCGTAGTAATAGCTATATATTATCCTTAACGAGAGAAAAAGCAAGCTGGGACAATGTGTATAACCCGCCCGAGGTTCCACCGCCGCATAATAAAAAATACGCCCCGGATTTTAGTCCTGGACGTATCTTTTGTAAGCTATCTTCGGCGCTTAGTAGTCTTCTTCGCTTTCTTAGTTGACTTCTTTGCCTTTGATTTCTTTACTGCTTTCTTCTTTGCCATAGTAGTTTAAATTGGATTAAGTTTTTTTCTAACGAGCCAGTAATTTTTGTCGACCGAAAATAAAAATTACTTAACTTAGTTAATAATAGAACATTTAGAAAATAAAACAATAGTTTTTTTCTATTTTTCAGAAAATATGTGGATAACTTTATTTTACAAATTCTACTTCTTCGCTGACATCGATCCCGATTTTTTCTTTCACTAGTTTTTTTATATGAGTCGAAAGTTCTACAACTTCACGAGCAGTTGCTTTGCCTAAATTTATAATTGCGAGGGCATGTTCTTTGTGAATTCCCGCTTGGCCCAAACTAAAACCTTTTAAGTTCAGTACGTGATCCAAAATCCAGGCGATTGGAATCTTTACTAAACCTTTTTTATTTGGAAAACTTGGTAAATCTTTATAAGTTAAAATAAGCTCTTGATATTTCTTGTCTGTAATAATCGGATTTTGAAAAAAAGAACCAGCCGTACCAACTTTATGCCAATCGGGTAATTTCTCACTGCGAATTTGCAAGACTGTATCACGGATTTTTTGGAGCGTTATTTCTTGAACATCACCGAGACGAGATTTTAGTGAAGCATACTCGATATTTAGATTTGGTCTCTTATTGAGTTCAAATATAACTCGAGTAATCAGTAGCTTTTTGTTTTGCTTAAAGACGCTGTCACGGTAAGCATACTTACATTCAGCTTTTGGAAAACTAAACTTCTTACCATTAGTCAGATTAAAGCCCTCAACCGACACGGCGCAATCTTTTAACTCACACCCGTACGCTCCGGCGTTTTGCACCGCTGCCCCACCGACACTTCCAGGAATACCAGAAAGATTTTCGAGGCCTGATAAGTTTCGTGTAACCGCAAGGGCAACCACTTCATCCCAGACTTCCCCCGCTCCAGCTTCGAGTATTACTTTATCTTGATCTTTATCAACAAACTTAATTCCCTTAATCTCGTTTTTGATCGCCAGGCCACTAAAACCAGAATCGCTAATCAGCAGGTTTGAACCACCACCCAGCACAAAGACTGGTAGTTTACGCGTCTTAGCAAAAGCTAAAGCCTCACGGAGGTCTTCTTCATTTTTAATAATTGTAAAATAGCGAGCCTTACCGCCAATACGGAAAGTGGTGAATTTACTCAGTTCAATATTTTCTTTGATTTCCAACATAAAGATATTAAAGCATAAAAAAACAAGCTTGATTATTTACGATCAACGCCGGCGGGGGCGAACTCCAAAACTAATGTCTTATGTGAGTGCAACCGCCGGCTGTGGCCGGAAACAATCAGAGGCACTTAGATATAATAGCACGATGTCGAGAAACGCAAAACCCCACCGAAATGGGGGTTTACGCAGACATTCGTTTGAGCTAGCCATTGCTAGCACTCACCTAGGTAGTATAGCATACTTAATTAGAAAAAGCAAGCAAGTCTCTACTTACCACTTTTTATCTTAAGGACAGCATCATAAATCTCTTTGGCCTGAGCGTAATTTGGCTCTAATTCATAGGTTTTTTGGGCATCAGCCACCGCCAAATCAAGCTGACCAGTATTAGCGAGAGCTCGAATAAGCTCAAAATGCATGGTCTGTTTGTTTGGCGATAACTCCACAGCTTTTTGGACATATGGCATAGCTAAATCTGGCCTATTAATATTATTTAGGAACGAGGCAGTGAGAATATAATAGCGGGCGTCATCTGGCACACGCGCAATCTGCTTATCGAGCTCCTCCTTAACAAATCTGATTATTCTATTCTTGACTTCGTCATCAATACTTTTAACCCCAGCGACAGAACCAGCGTAAGGTAGTAACTGTTCGCGAATTTCAGCATCAGCAAGTGACTCATAAGATAGGGATTTTTTAAAAGAGTTTTCGCTCCCAGTAAGATTACCAGTTTGGGCATAACGCAAGGCTTGAATAAGTTCTCGGTTAGCAGAGATGGCTGGCACATTTACCCAATAGATACAAATGCCAGTTAAGATGACCACGATGGGGATCAATATATAATTTTGATAATCATCACCAATTTCTCGATCCATAGCCTGATGCAGAGCTTTGTTTTCTGATAGGCGCGAATGAACGTAAGCAAGAGTAGTAAAGAACATAATATAACTAACTAGGTTGTCGAAGACAAATAAACCCTGGAAGAAATAGCCCGCAAAAAGACCGGTAAGTAGAGCCCGCTCGGTTACGCTTAGATGATTCTTTCTAAACCATAATAGATACAAAGCAGAACCAAATAGAGCGAGATAAGAGAGTAGCCCGAGAATTCCGCCGGCCACGAGAAAGTCTAGCGGTGCATTATGGGCACGATCAAACCATTGCTCCTGACCATACATGCGTGGATCATAATATTTGTTGAAGACATAATTGAAACCCTCTTGTCCCCAGCCTAAAATCGGTTTCTCCTTAAAACCCTCAATCGCCATTGGCCAGACATACTGACGAGCTTGACCACTGACATTACTCCAAGATACCGCCGCCAGACGTGATAAGGTCGGATCATTCTTAACAAAATCAGAACCGCGGACACTTAAAAATGTCAGGACAAGAGCTACGACAATCACAATAATACCACTAGAGATTTGCCTAATAACTTTTCGCTCTTTCTCAAACAAAGCAATCAGAACCGCAGCAATTAAAACTCCACCAAGGGCACCGATAAGTACCCCGCGTGAAGTCCGGTAGATGGCATAGAAAGAAAGTATCGCAACTGCTGGATAAATATAGAATAAGACAATCGAAAATACTTTTTTAAATGAAGACCAATCGGTAAGATGTCGAACAAGAACATCTTTGTACCATAAAATTAGTGAGAAGAAAAAGATGAAAAGAAAATAGACAGAGATATAGATTGGATTACCAAGCGGGCCAGCGAAACGAACTTCCGTACTATTATCAATACTGGTTACGGCTAAGATTACTCCAGCTAAAGTGTTGGCCCGCAAAAACCAGAGCCAAAGCTTCTCAGTGTCAAACATTGAGCCAACCACCAAAAGATACATAAACAAATGAATGATTGCGACCCAGCCCTCCATGCGTTCAGAATTACTCCAAAAAGCTTTAAACGGTGCGACAGCAAAAGAGTCCGCAAGGAGTAACACCAAAGTAAAAATACCGGCACAGGCAAAGACCCAAGAGAAGCGCGGGCGAAATTCTTTATATTTAATAGCGATGATCAGCCATAGACCAAATATTATCTCGACGATTATTCTAAAAGTGAAAGCTTTACCGACAATATAAGGGAAAAACATATTGTTGGCCACAATAAAGGGCACAATAAGCAAAGCGTAAATACCAATCCAAATACTATATTTTAAGATATCTTTCATAATTATTAATTATCTACTTTTAAGATATTTTTTAAGGTTTCCTCAGGGATCTCCTTTGGACTCGTATTATCTACTTTCTCTGGCTTATTTTCAACTGGGTTATTCGTCTTGTTTTTAAATGACTGCAAAACCGACCGTAGTTCCGCTAAACTCTTTTCGTTGACGGCTTTCTTCGGTCCGGTATCCACTACTGACCCTGAGGCAATTTGTTTAACTACTGGCTCAAGTTCCTGGAGTGGAACAAAATCATCGTCCGTTGGCTCAAGGGGAGGTAAAGATCTCGGTGGTACCGGAGCGGGAGGATTTTGTCGTGGGGTGTACTTGGGTGACACAATCTTTTTCTCAGGTGTTTTATACTCGGCCTTCTTTTCTCCAGGAGTAAATTCTTTTTTCGGTGCTTGTGCTGGAGCTGGTCCTTTACCTTTATCCTGATGCCAATCGTGAACATCTTGCTCGACGACTTCCCTTTTAATTGCAAACTGCTTTCGTGATTCTTCAATTACTTCCTGTCTATAAGAAACTGGTGGCTCTTTAATGGGTGGAGTAGTTGTAGCAGAGAAAGGCTGCGAGCTCACACCATCGATCATCAATTTCAGATAAATCTGAGTAAAACCAAGATTCACTAAATCCTCGGCCGTAAATTGTGGAGCAAATTCTTTTTCGAGTACTTCAGCATCAAAGGCACCGACACGGAAAGTAATCATCGTACCAACGTTACCGAAGACAGCGGCTCTCACCTCCTCCGACATTTGTTCGATGTATTGATGGGCAATAGTTAGGTTTAATTTATACTTTCTCGCCTCAGACAAAATATCAGCAAAGCTTTCATTGGCAAATGATTGAAACTCATCTACATAAAGATAGAAGTTTGGAAGTTTTTGTAATTCTCTTTCTGAGACATCGGCGCGCGACATCGCCGCCAAATAGATTTTAGTAATCATCATTGAGCCAAGCAAGTTCGCATTGGTCTCACCGACTCTACCCTTCGACAAGTTGATAATTATAATTTTGCCTTCATCCATCATTTTACGTAAATCAAAAGACGATTTTGGCTGACCAATAATATTTCGAATTAGGGGGTTGGACGTGAACTGTCCCACCTTATTTTGAATCGACGGTGTGGCTTCGGCAGCAAAACGATCAGTATATTTAGCAAACTCATCTACCCAAAAAGACTTCACCGAAGCATCTTTGACATTGTCGACAATCTTCTTGCGATAGTCTTTGTCGGCGAGCATTCTATTCACGCCAAGCAAAGTCGTACCAGGTGTCTCAAGTAGAGCGAGTAAAGTATTACTCAAGATATATTCCATACGAGCGGACCAAGCATCCACCCAAATCTTCTTAAAAGTCGACATCAGACCAGATACCACCAAATGTCTTTTGTCATAACCGACATCCTCGAGTACGTTAAAAGAAATCGGATGTTCCATATCAAATGGCGCAAAATAAAGCACGTCTTTTAATCGATGCTCTGGGACATAATTTAAGAGAAGCTCAGCGGTCTTACCGTGCGGGTCAATGAAAGCCATACCCTCACCATTGGCAATATCCTGCACTGCCATGTTTTCGAGCATGGTCGACTTCCCCATTCCAGTCTTTCCAATCACATAGACGTGACGAGTACGATCCTTGGCTTTAATACCAAATTCGACATTCTTATTTCGGGCATCCGCATTGGCAAATGTTGTAATTCGCTCCGGGTCGTACATTTGCGAATATTATACCATATTCTTATGGGCGGCGACTAGATTGAGAAAAAGCGAAGCAACCGTCAGTGGTCCAACCCCGCCCGGTACTGGCGAGATTGCCGAGACTATATCTTTTACTTTCTCGAAATTAACATCGCCAAACATTTGGTCATCTTCCATGGTAATGCCGACATCCACGACGACCTGCCCTTCTTTGATATAAGTTTCATCGATTAAATGCGGCTTACCGATAGCGACAATTAAGATATCGGCGGTCTTGGTGATTTCTTTAGGATTCTCAGTTAAATGATGTACAACAGATACTATAGCGCCACGGCTTACTAAAAGTTTAGCGATCGGACCACCGACTAATTTTGAACGTCCCATAACAGTTACTTTTTTATCGACCACGTCAATCTGGTAATAATCCAACAGGGCCATAACCCCACGGGCAGTGGCCGGGGTAAACTTGGTTAATAAAGTCAAACCATCGACATCTTTTTCGGGATCAATCATCTCGATAATTTCTAAACTATTTAAATTCTTGGGAATTGGCAACTGCAAGATAATCCCCTGCACAGACTCATCTTGATTTAATCTCTGAATTTCGACAATTACTTCGTCTTGGAGAACTGTCTCGGCGAATTGAACGTGTCGTACTTCAGCTCCAATCTTTTCGGCAAAGGTCTTCTTGGCCTTTATATATTTATTTGATTCAGCCAAATCACCGATTTGGATAATCGCTAAAGTTGGCTTAGTTTCAAAACCCTCAATTTCTTTTTTGAGTTTAACGATTATTTCATTACGGATAATTTTTCCGTCTAGTATTTTTGGCATGATTTTATTGTGGCAAGAGTGCCGACTGAGTATAAGTATTTCCCGCATCCCAAAGCATCCAAGAGGTCAACCCAGCATCAT
>CAIJXO010000078.1 GCA_903824735.1 uncultured bacterium
CAAAAACCAAAAAATTAAAATTCTTGGTGGCGGAGAGATAAAGAAAAAGGTTATAATTGTCGGATGTACGGTTTCAGCAAGTGCGAAGGCGAAGATTGAGAAAGCTGGGGGCTCCGTAAAATAAGATGCAAAACTTTTTTACAAAAATCGGTCTAATCTTTAAAGATTCTACTTTAAGAAAGAGGATTCTCTTTGTGGCGGGTGCCTTGGTAGTTTTTCGTTTACTTTCGACAATTCCGATTCCAGGGGTTGATGCTTTGAAACTTCAAGCTTTTCTTTTGGGACCGACCGGTGATATCTTCGGGCTTTTCAATATTTTCTCTGGTGGTGGCCTATCAAACTTTTCTATTGTGATGCTTGGTGTCGGTCCATATATTACAGCATCGATTGTAATGCAACTTTTGACCATGATTTTCCCAAAATTGAAGCAAATGTACCAAGAAGAAGGGGAAGCCGGTCGCGCTAAATTCACTCAATATTCTCGATTACTAACTGTCCCTCTTGCCTTAATTCAGGGTGGGGGTTTCCTTTTATTGCTTCAGAAGTCTGGTGTTGTCGGCTCTCTTGGATCGATTGAAATGATTACAAACATCATTGTGGTTGTCGCTGGTTCGGTCCTCTTGATGTGGATTGGCGAGCTTATGACCGAATACGGTATCGGCAACGGAACATCGCTTATCATCTTTGCTGGTATCGTCGCCCAAATTCCAACCTGGATTAGTCAATCAGCTATCACTTTTACTCCTGGCCAGATTCCAATGTATCTTGGGTTTATTGTTGCCGGATTGCTCGTGGTGCTCGGCGTTGTCGTGGTTACTGAAGCCGAACGACCAATTCCGGTCACTTATGCTAAGCGTGTCCGTGGTTCAAAAGTCTATGGCGGTGTCTCGACTTACATTCCACTTCGCGTGAATCAGGCTGGGGTGATTCCAATCATCTTTGCTTTGTCTATCTTACTTTTCCCTCAAATGATTTTCCAGTTTTTGTCGACCACTGTTTCAAATGGTACAGTTAAGGCCGTCGCTACCTTCATCTTGGATATTTTGAAAAACGGCTGGTTCTACTCTATATTCTACTTCTTGCTAGTGTTCTTGTTTACATATTTTTACACCGCTGTTACTTTCGACCCTCACCAGATTTCCGAAAACTTACAAAAAAATGGCGCCTTTATTCCTGGCGTTCGCCCCGGACAAAGCACAGCCGAGTATATTGCCAAGGTGCTTACTCGTATCACTCTTGTTGGTGCAATCTTCCTTGGACTTATCGCCGTCCTGCCACTCGCTATGAAAGCAATTACAGGTATACAATCACTGGCGATCGGTGGTACCGCCCTTCTGATCGTTGTGTCTGTAGTTATTGATCTCATTAAAAAAGTTGACGCTCAGGTCTCGATGAGGGAGTACTAAACAGAACCTCACCCCAGCCCTCTCCTTAGAAAAGGAGAGGGAGTAAAACACATGAAATTTTACGTAATTGGTACGCCAATAGGCAATCTTGAAGACATCACTTATCGTGCGGTCCGTGTTTTGAGTGAAGTAGATTTGGTATTATGCGAAGATACGCGCGTTACCAAAAATCTACTTAACAAATACAATATAAGCACCGCCACTTTTAGCTATCCATCAGATAACTTAGCTACCGACACTAAGTTCGAAAAGATTATTAAGTTAATTGAAGATGGGAAGACTTTGGCCCTAGTCTCTGATGCCGGCACGCCAACTATTTCTGATCCTGGCTCGGTTCTTGTTCAAAAAATCAAAGAGGCTTTTGCTGACATTGAAATTATTGCCATTCCTGGACCAAGCGCGGTCGCTTCAGCTCTTTCTATTTCCGGTCTACCAGCTTCGGATTTTACTTTTCTTGGATTTCTACCACACAAAAAGGGAAGGGAGACTTTATTCAAAGAAATTTCTGTCTCCGAAAGAACAGTAGTTTTTTATGAATCACCGCATCGTATTTTAAAAGCGCTCGAATCACTGGTAAAATTTACCCCTGACCGCAAAATCGTAATCGCCCGCGAACTCACCAAAGTTTTCGAACAAATCGTCACCGGTACTCCAGCTGATGTTTCAGCTTACTTCAATTCTAATCCCGACAAAGTAAGAGGGGAGTTTGTGGTGATGGTGGCGGGTAAATAGTTTTGTGTTATAATCTCCTTTATGAAAAGAATTTCATCAATAACAGCTTTAGGCGTCTTAATTTTACTTGTCGCTTCGCCTTTTGTGGCTATTTCACGCGATTGGAAGAGCTACATTTTTATGGTTTCAGGCTTGGTAATTATTATCCTGTCGATTTTAATTCGTAAGGAACTACATAAGGTACTAAGAATTGTTCATGGCGTCGAAGAAGTAAAGTCTGATACTTATGTTGAAAACAATCCACAATAAATTTTTTTACACGGGACTAATCGGCCTGGCGATTCTCGGCCTGGCCTTTTTTGTCTTACCGATTTTGATGCCTGGGGTGACGATTGGTAACACCAAAGATAGTTCAAAGACCGTCGCTAGTACGACACCAGTAGTTGAATTACCGCCAGTAAAAGTAGTGAAGCATGTAGAAACACCTGAGGCGGTGAAGGGTATATATATGACCGCTTGTGTCGCTGGTACTCCTAGTTTCCGTGCCAAGCTTTTGAAATTGGCTGACGAAACTGAAATCAATTCTATCGTGCTTGATATCAAAGACTATACAGGGACAATTTCTTTCGATATCGATCAGCCACAATTTAAAGATTATGTCGGCACTGGCTGCCGAGTCGCCGACATGGAACAGTTCATCGAGACTCTACATGATCACGGTATTTATGTGATCGGACGTATTACTGCTTTCCAGGACCCACTTATGACCAAGGCTCATCCTGATTGGGCGGTGAAAAAGAATTCCGATCGCAGTGCGGTCTGGCAGGATCGCAAAGGTTTAAGTTTTGTCGATGCTGGAGCCCGTCCTGCTTGGGAGCGTCTTGTTGATCTATCTTTGGCATCATACGCTATTGGTTTTGACGAAATAAACTTCGACTATATTCGTTTTCCATCTGATGGAAATATGAAAGATATTTACTATCCATGGAGCGAAGAAATCTGGGCCAAGATTCCACCGCCGGTAATTGCAACTTCTACTTCTACCTCGACCCCGATAATAAAACTAAGTCCCAAAGCTTTAGTAATGGAAAGCTTTTTCAAGTTTTTACATGAGAACCTAAAAGACTCCGGTATGAAATTATCAGTAGACTTTTTTGGTATGACAGCGACAAATTATGATGATTTAAACATTGGTCAAGTGCTTGAGTCGGCTGTCCCTTATTTTGATTATATTGCGCCGATGGTTTATCCGTCACATTATCCTGTTGGTTTTATGGGGTATAAAAGTGTCGCTGAAGTAAACGCCCATCCTTATGATATAGTTCATTTCTCCATGCTAAAAGCCGCAGAAAGAGTGAAGGCTATTGGTGGCGATCCACTCCAACTAAGGCCTTGGTTACAAGATAATGACTATCCGGTTCCATACACACCAGCCATGGTCC
>CAIJXO010000079.1 GCA_903824735.1 uncultured bacterium
ACCGAAATTATTACTTTGACCTTGCTGAGTTCGCTCGAGACTATCTAGGTAAGCGTTGTATGTTTCAGATGGATCGGTATTGTTCACATTGTCTCCACTTATAACCGAAGAGAAATAGTTCACTCCGTATTTGATCACTTGATTGGCTAAAGCATTAAATATAGCATCGAGATCGTTTGTAAGCTCGAGCTCTCTGATTGGGCTTGATTTTGCCCATTCGGCTTGCCCCACGATCATTCTACCAGGGGTTTCAATCTGGCAGTCGATATTTGATGGTCCTTTAACCGCGCCAGCGAATGAGGCTGCTTCTTCTTCGCCTTGTGGTATTGGCGCTCCAAAACCATCTTCTGTTTCTCGTACCAGTCCAAGATCGTCTCCTGATACCTGTATCGAGCCCATATTACCTCGGCTTACTTCTCCGGTGTAGGTGTTTGTACATTTCTCCCAAGACAAGAAACCACCACTCCAGTTTCCTTTAGCTATCTCGGCCTCCTTGCTACCAGAGATACGAGCGTCAAGTTCGGTCTGGGCGAGGATCATTGCCCCCATCTGATTATTCTGTGGCACGGTCGTGATTTGTAGCCAACTGTCCCAGCCACCCCCGCCGATAAAGTCGCCGTTTACAAAATCATTATACGCGCCGTCGATATTAGCCAGAGCATCGGTTAGACGACAGCGGATATTTTCAGTAAAGGGTTGATACTGTAGGCCAATTGCCAATTTTACGTTTATTTTGAAAGGATCACACAAGAAATCTAAGGCCTTATTATTTATTAAAAAGTCACCTATAACTATGTCCGCGGTATCTTCTAAAAACTTCTCTGGGTTAGTAATAAAGCCGGGATTGCCGTTAAAGCCGTTGTCGATCCAAGCGACGATACTTTCGGTCAATCGATGCAGCACAAGCTTAATCGCCGTTCTTCCCGTCCATACGGCTGTAGCAGTAGTCGGACTATTACCGCCGACGGTTTGGTTTAATAATAGGAATGTAGCCTGGCTAATCGCGGTAAGTGGTGGGTCATTTACAATCCACTGGGCGTTCGTATCTCTTGGGCTGGCCAGAAACAAAACTAAACAGGCGAGCAAAAGTACTTCGCAGACTTTAAGTTTTTTGGATTCCTTGTACATACTGATTATTTATTATAACACAGAAAAGGCATTGCTTGCATCCCAGAGTCTTTTGGCACTATCATAGTAGGTGTTTATCAAGGCCAAAAGTTTTATTGGGTCTTCTGCCGCGGCGATAATCTGGGAAAGATTATCACTCATCTGGGATGTGGCGTTTAATAACTCCAAATGCTTTGCTGCAAATTGTTCGGGGACTTCAACCCCGAGTAGCCCCAAGGAAATATTCTTGTACACTAGAGCCAAAGGTCCCAATTTTTGAAGTTTGACCTTGATTTCGGCATCAGTATCATTTTCTCCGATCGAGGATATAGCTTCTTCAAAGGTAATAAGAGGCTTTGGTCTGTTACTAGATAAAACAAAGGCAGTTTTATCACCATAGGTTTTTATTTGTTCAGTGCTTGTAGATTTAAATATCTTTAAGTCGGCCACTGTGTATTTTGTGAAAACTGGCTCGGGTATTACCGAGAGAGCGTTGTTTATAACGTTAGCAATATCGGTCTGGTTTATTTCCTCTCCGACTTTTTTGTTCACAAGATATTGAGCCAGCAATACTCTGCCAACCTTGTCGGTTGTCGAAAGTTGGGCGAATTCGGTTTCAGCTTGTTTTCTGGCGGCTACAGTCTCATCATCCAGCTTATCATTAGGAGGCAGGCTAGCTTTGGCGGTATTGGCCTTTACCGGATTGCGACCATCCTTGATTTCTTCCTTGTCGGATGTGCCGTCGTTGTCCGTGTCGCTCTTCTCGGGGTCAGTTTTCCATAACGCTTCTTCCCAATTCTTTAATCCGTCATTATCGGAATCAGAGACAATGAATTCCTCCATGGTGACATCTCTATTGGTCAGAGTCTCATTTGCGCTTGGTTGTACCTTTTTCTCTGCTAGCATTTTAACCCCGTAGATTATGAGTATCGCCAGGACTAAAGAGAACAGAGTGTAGATAAACTTTTTTGAAGGTAAATAATTTCTCATAATCTTGTGTATTATAGCAACTATTTGTGTTAAAATATAGCAATTAATAGTTATTAATAATTTTATGAAAATTATCAAAAGCGTTTCCCTCATCTTCGTCTTAAGTTTTATTTTTTGCGGTGTTATACAAGCCCAGAATATTGGAAGCTTAAGGAATGTCGTTACCCCTGGTTTTTCTTTTTCGATGGATTTGCGCTCGGGCTATACTGATCAAGATGTAATGGAGTTACAGCGTGTTCTAAATGCTGATGTTGATACCACAGTGGCGATTGACGGGGAAGGCTCAAGTGGGCACGAAAGCAAATATTTTGGTAATCAGACAAAATTGGCGGTTATCAAATTTCAGGAAAAATATCGAGATACCATATTGACCCCAAGCGGCCTGACAAGTGGGAGCGGTTTTGTCGGGAAAGCGACTCGAACCAAGCTCAATCTTCTGATTGGCGTTATGAATACGGTTGAATCCACTGGCTCTCCAGAGAGCACTGGGGTAACGGTTGTAAATAACACCGTCACAGATTTGTCAGTCACAAATACTACAGTTACAAATACTCAGACCTCTCTTACACAGACCGCTGTTTGTAATTTTGTCGAATTGTTGATTAATATCCAAGCGATTAGTCAAAGCAACGCTACCCGCGCCCGCAATGTCCTAGGTTGTGGCACGGGCGAGAGACCGTCGCTTGAGCTTGAGGTTAATAACCGAAGCGGAACTCTCACCATCGCTTCGGCTCGTTATGTCACCCTATCTTGGGAGTCAGAGAATGTAACTACTTGTCGTTCATCTTCAGGAAGTCAACCACTCTCCGGTTCGGATAGATTTTATGTATCACGCTCTGGTACATTTACTATCTCCTGTACTGGACCGTATGGTTCGGTTAGTGACTCAGTAAAGGTACGTCTCTCAACTGATGATACCGATGATACTGATGATACTACGGACACTGATGACGAAACAGCGACATCTACTGCGACATCTACAGCCACCACCACACTCAAGGTCTCTTGTTCCGCCAACCCCACTGTGGCTATGGTTGGATTGCCAGTATTTTGGACAGCGACTCCCTCTGGTGTTATGGGCCCTTATACTTATAGATGGTCTGGAACAGAAGATCTAAATGAAATAGGTCAATTTGTTTTCAAGACATACTCAGAAGCTGGCCCCAAGACAGCACTCATAACGGTTTCCTCTGGTAGCTATGTCGCGACCTCGACCTGTAGAATCTCCGTTACAGACTCTACGACTCTGGCAAGTAGTACCGCCTCTACCACACCAGAAGAAGAAGGTGCTGGGCCGGATCGTTTCTTTTCTTTCTGGGGTGTAGTTACCGCGGTTGGCGACTGTGATTCTCATAGCGACATGAAACTTTGGAAGGTGGAAATTGATTCATGTGGATCATCACAGCCAGTAAGTATGCAAGATTTGACTGGTATTGCGTCACACGAGCCAGGTTACATTGTGATAAGAGAAGGCCACCAAGATGTGCCGTCTGTGGGTGACGGTGTCCGAGGTACCGCCGTTGATGATATGGGGCTCAAGTGTGGAGGCGGTGGAAGATATATCGGTACTGTTACTGGGGCCCTTGGAGGTAGTTCTAGTGGGGGTTCAAGTTGTGACACCACCTCGGCTGGTCTAATCGGCCGAATACGCGAACTTATTAATAGTGGCAAAATTGGTTTAAAAGATTTGAAAGATGTCTCTTCTCTTCGTTCTGCAGCCACAAAAAATGGTCTTGATATCAGCGGTCTAGGGGACGCTAACCTGTTCGGATTGATACTAAGTCCCACCATGTTTGGTACTAACTTGGGCGGGCTTACTTTTGTTACGAACTTAACAGATCCAAATTTTTGGATTACAACCGGGTTAACCGGCAATGTATTCTTGGGGGTTTCGTCCGTAGCAGATGATGTAGGAGATAGCTTTGCCGACACGTTTGGTTGGTAATCCGGCTGATTATGCTATCGTCCTCCACTCCTCCAAACTCATCTCCTCTGCCCTTTTATTCTCAAAATTATCTAATTTAGAAATGTCGACGTTCAAAGCTTTCAAGTTACTTGAGAGCTTTTTGCGTTTATGAGCAAAGCCCGCTTTTAAGACTTCAAAAAATCTTTTTCCGTCGATTTTGTTTTCCGTAAAAAACTTTTTAGAAATATCAGTTATAGCTAATATGGCTGAATCAACCTTTGGTGCTGGTGAG
>CAIJXO010000080.1 GCA_903824735.1 uncultured bacterium
AGTTACGACTTCTTCTATTTCTGTAATCTCAACCCTGGCTACAGAGGCAATGCTGTCATCTTCCCTTAAATTGATCAATTTAACACCTTGAGCAGCCCTTCCTGTCATTCTAATTTCCATCAATATTTTCCATGAGTGAGCTAAAGAATCCGTTCTCTTTCTTTATCTTCGGGCTAATACCGATAATTATTCCGGGCTGAAGTATCAAATAGCCAGCAGTTGCGCCTTTTGTAATCTTTTCAGATTCAAGTTTCGTCCTTCCATACAGATCCTCATGAGAAATCGCTGCGAAGGAAGATATGTAGATCAACTTTGCTCCGACTGAATTTGCAGATTCGACAATGTATTTTGTCGCTTCTTGATTTACGGCAATCGCTTGCTCAGGGTTTTCTTCACAGAATTTACTACTAGCATTGTTTGCACAATGAATGATAACCTCAGGCTTTTCATTAGCGATGAGCTCCATCACTGCCTTCTGGTCAGTTATGTCGAGAGGAACAGATTCATCAAAGATCTTCTTATTGTGAAATGTCCCAACCACGCCATGATACTTACTTAGCTCTACATAAAGTCTGGAACCAACGTAGCTATTTGCTCCGAGTAATAATATTTTCATCAGTTTCCCTTATACAAATCTTCCTCTTCGTAATAATACGATTGTTCGATGCCTTTCATATACACTTCTCGATCATTGATTTTATCAGTCAAAGCTCCACGCAGAAGTTCGCGGATTTCCAAATCATTAACCGGACTGCGTTGCATCGCGTTTAGATACCCCATCTTATCAATCTGCACCCAATCGACGCATTTTTGCAAGTTCTCTTTCAAAATTATGTCCAACCAAATCCGCATACTGCGTCCATTGCCCTCCATAAACGGGTGGGCGACGTTCATTTCAACGTATTTTCTAACAATTTCTCCAAATGTCTTCTCCGGCATTTCATCAATTTTAGTCAGACTTTCCTTCAGATAAAGATGTGAAGCAAAACGAAAACCGCCTTTGCTAATATCCTTGCCGCGAATCTGTCCAGCAAAACTATAAAGGTCACAAAAGAGATAGGTATGAATTTGTTGCAAGCCCTGCGTCGTTCCGATTTCAAAACCTTCTACCTCACGAGACCCAAATAGCTTCACCGCCCGTTCTTTACTGATTTCATCAATATTTTTCATCTTTATATTATAACATAAAAACACCCTGTTTGCCAGCAGAATCTAACGGCCCAACGAAAAATGTCGGTTGAGCCGTTCGCAACCGCGCTAGTGATTTTACCTTAGTTCATAATAAACGTCTCTGCCCGTTGCCCCCACCTGGCGAACCCTCCCTTCTCGTTCCAATTCGTCAAAATATCTCGTCACTGTGGACTCTGGTATACCAAGCATCTGCTCCACATGATTATTCGTCAAAGGCTGATTCCCACTCTCCATCAAGCCTAATATCGCTTCTATATTCTGTCTCTTCTCATCCGCTTGTCTCTCAATCAAGCCCTTGTCCTTAACTTTAATCTGATTAAGAGGTTTCTTCCTCCCCAGCCAATATCCAAACCCCGCAGCAGCAAACCCCACCACGACTAGTATGATAATATTTATTATATTCATATTTACATTAGCTTAACCTTCTTAAAAACTTTCTTTAATTCTCCTTCTATTGTTGATTGTTCTGGTATAGATTCTAAAATACTTTTCTTTTTCTTAGAAAGAGAATTGTATATATCCCGACTCATATTGGAAAGTTGCTCCCACTTTTCATTTGACAGCTGATTAAACACAATACCCTTTTCCTGTAAATAGCGCTCGATAATTAACTCGTTAAATAGATACCCCACATCAAAGAATCGCCGTCGCCAAGAAGCAGCCGCCTCGCGGGTCTTAAAATCATAGTCCTTCATATAAGCATCAATGGCGCAGTCTTCACAAAAATATTTCGGATTGTCACTATAACCGTCATAAACAGAACCGACGGTCGGAATGTCGATCATCAGGCACTTAGCACAAATATAATTTGTCCTGGAAAAATCTGGCGCGTTAATATCTGGTCGTTTAAAATACTTTAGCTTTATCTCCGGCAAAACTATATTTTTATAACTTTTCATATTATTTTTCTGATTTAGTCCCTATCAATAACCTGAGTATAAACTTGGCATTCGAGCGCGTAAACTACGCTCAACTTGGCTGAACGGCTCTGTCTGGTACCAACTAAGGCGAGACTCCGTAAGAGTATTGTAGCAAATAAACGTAACAAAATCTCATGCGTCTCGGTCGGTATTTGAAGTTTTGAAATGCGACAAATGCGACAGTCCTAGGGTGCTTTTTCAAAATTTAGTAGGGTTATAAAAGTTTTATAATGACTAAAAGAAAAAGGTGAAATTTTACATTTATCAGAGCAAAATGACGTAAAAAATGAGGCTCAAAAAATTCTATTCCGCCCTTATTTCTAGGCGTAGAAAGTGGTTATCCACAGCCTCTTGTTTACATGACATGGGGTCAGCCGTTAGTATTAATAGTATGAATTTTAATTTTACATTCGAAAATGAATTGGTCAGATGTAAATGTGGCACACCGATGCTAAAGAAAATTAGTGGGAAAAAGTTAGAAATATTAAAACACCATAACGGCCAAACTATAAAAATGACTACTGAATACACCGGAGATTCTGTAACTGTTAGTTGCGACAAGTGTGGCTATCATCACAAATTTATTAACTTAGATGATTCGTTCAAGGTCGATGACGAAGTAGGTGTAATAAAAGTACCAGTAGCGACAGGATAAAGTAGATTGAAAGTTTAATCGAGCATCGTTCGGAACGCCCGGACATAAGTTTGTATCTTAGATACGAGCCTATGTCCGGGCGTTTTTATTAGCCCAATTTATTAATTTAACAAAATAATTATGGATAAAAACATAAAAATTGTCGAAGTTCCAATCAATGAACTTTGCGCTTCAGAGTACAGCGCACGCAAGCACTCAAAAGAACAGGCGGATCAGCTTGAGGAGTCGATCAAGCGTTTTGGTATGGTGGATCCTATTATTTGCAATTGCGCACCAGAGCGTAAAAATGTAATCATCGGCGGAGGCTTTCGCTGTCTCGTTGCTAAAAAAATCGGACTCGAAACCATACCCGTTGTTTATGTAAATATTCCAGACCTAGAGAAAGAGAAAAATCTAACTCTTCGCCTAAACAAAAATACTGGAGAATTCGATCTGGATTTACTCGCTCAATTCGATGAATCATTTCTGAAAGATGTTGGCTTTGACAGTGAGGATCTAGATAACATCTTCCCCATCGAAGAAAATGTGGAGCAGTTTGATTTAGAGAAAGAATTAGAGAAGTTAGATATCATGGAAATCAAAGTTCAGAAGGGTGACCTCTATGAACTAGACGGCTCTCGTTTATGTTGTGGTGACTCGACGATTGAAAGTGATGTCATTAAACTACTTGGTGAAGCAAGAGCTGATATGTGCCTGACTGATCCACCTTATATTCTCGATTACCTCCGAGGTAAGACGAAACAAAAGGATGGTGTTACCACTGGCTTCGGGGCCAAGAAAAATCGCCGCTATCTTGAAACCGATGAATTACCACCAGATTTCACAGAAAAATGGATGGGCAATATTTCTAAAATTGCTAAAGACAACTTCTCAATTATCGTCTACGAAAACTGGAAAAATATCCGTACCATCTGGAATGAAATGGAAAAGTATTGGAAAGTTAAAAATATGATTGTCTGGCATGTCCCTAATCGAGTACAAGGATTTGCTGCTGGTAACAAATTTTTTAACAAACACGATATTGCTATGGTTGGTAGTAGTAAAACTAAGACTACTGAAATAGAAGACGAAGGCGAATTACTTGAGAACGAATACGAAACAGCTCTCTATGCTATTTCAGGTAAGCCTCATTGGGAATCCTATGAGAAAGGAAAGAAAATCTGCCCGACTGATTTTATTGATTATAAATCAGCTGATGAGAAGTCTTCTGGCCAGGGTGTAATCTTTGGTACTAAACCAACCGAGATTCTAATCCCCTACATTAAAGTCCTAACGAAGAGAGGTGATCTAATCGTCGAACCCTTTGGAGGAAGTGGATCAACACTTGTGGCTTCAGTTAGAATGAATCGTCGTTGCTATATTATGGAGAAGTCTCCAACCTATGCGGAGGTTATTCTTAAAAGATGGGAACGAGAAACGGGTAAGAAACCGATGAAAGTAAACTAAGATGATCGACAAGAAGACAAAACACAAACTTATTCAGGAACTACAAAAAAGCGGGAATGTGTATTTGTCTTGCTTGAAACTCGGGATTGATAAGGCCACTTATTATCGCTGGCGAGAAAAGAATAAAAAGTTTAAGGAAATGGCTGACAAAGCTGTAGCGCAAGGACGAGAAAATAACTGTGATGTAGCCGAACACGCCCTAATGTTGAAAGTAAAAGAGAAAGATATGGGAGCAATAAAATACGTGTTGGCCAACAACTCCGAAACCTACAAACCAAAGAGATCGAGCTATGCCCTTATTGAGCACAGAAAACCTATATTAGTTGAGCCAATAAAAGAAAAGACTATAACAGATATAATTTGGGAAGAAGCAGAGCGTACACATAGCTGGAATGAGTCCTTGAAAGTGGAGTTTGCTAATCAAGAAATACCTAATAAGCCAAACGGTGAACCGATATCGCCGGAAGAGTTTGTAAATTACGAACAATATATTAGAGACACGATCAA
>CAIJXO010000081.1 GCA_903824735.1 uncultured bacterium
GTTTCTCTAACTGATACCAGCGGAAATGTCTTGATGTGGTCATCAAGCGGTTCACTTGGTTTTAAAGGTGCTAAGAAAGGAACACCATTTGCGGCCGCTAAGATTGGTGAAACACTTGGACAAAAAGCTTTTGATATTGGACTTAAGGAAATTTCAGTTGTCGTGAAGGGTGTCGGATCTGGCCGTGAGTCAGCGATTCGTGGTTTTATCACCAAGGGTTTCATTATTAATGGTATCAAGGACACCACCCCAGTTCCACACAACGGTCCAAAGCCAAAGAAACCACGCCGCGTCTAGTAATAAATTTTAATATGTTAAACAAACCACGATACAAAACAGCGCGCCGTTTAGG
Source organism: uncultured bacterium (assembly GCA_903824735.1). Classification (GTDB taxonomy): domain Bacteria; phylum Patescibacteriota; class Minisyncoccia; order Phycocordibacterales; family GWA1-40-21; genus CAIJXO01. The sequence continues at coordinate 353 of CAIJXO010000081.1, forward strand.
AAACAACATCTTTGATAAAACTCAAGGTGAGAAATTTTTGACTAGAGAATCTCGCCGGAAAGAAACCAAGCGAAGCCGACCAAAGAGTGATTTCGGTCTACAGATGCTGGAAAAGCAAAAGGCGAAAGTGACTTACGGTGTTTCGGAAAGAATGTTTGCTAAATATGTAAAGAGTATTTTGGATAAAGCTGGTGCCAATTCACCTGAGACTTTGATTGCGATTTTGGAATCCCGTCTAGACAATGTTGTCTATCGCTTAGGTTTTGCCCCAACTCGCCAGAGCGCTCGTCAGATGGTTTCCCACGGTCACATTAAGGTAGACGGTGTGAAAATCACCGTTCCTTCGTATGCCGTACACCTAGGTAATAAAATCACCATTCGCGAGAGTAGCACTAAGAAGGGTATCTTTACTGGAGTCGATGAAAAATTGAAAACTCATAATGCACCATCATGGTTGGCTTTTGATGCCGGCAAAAAGGAGGCAAAAGTCCAGGGTGCGCCAAAACTAAGCCCAATTGAAGTTAATTTTGATCCAGCAGCGGTGTTGAACTTTTATAGCCGTTAGAGCTTGCACATTTTTGAAATTTAGTTTATAATATTTATTCGTTTTATAATTAATTAATAAAGCCACGTATGTCAGAAAATAAACAAGTTTTGCTACCTTCAAAGCCACGAATCGTGTCCGAGGAGGGTTTTTCGGGAACATATGAAATCGACGGTCTTTATCCTGGTTACGGCCATACCCTCGGTAACTCACTTCGCAGAATCATTCTATCCTCACTACCGGGTGCCGCTATTACTTCAGTGAAAATCGCTGGAGTTGATCATGAATTTTCTTCAGTTCCAGGCGTCAAAGAAGACGTCATTGCTTTAATTTTAAATCTAAAGAAGGTTCGCATTAAAATGCTTACTGACGAAGCTCAGACTCTAGAGCTTAAAGTTAAGGGTGTAAAGGAAGTCACCGCCGGTGATATCAAGTGTCCTGGTCAAGTGGAAATTTTGAATCCCGATTTTTATATTGCCAGCCTAGGCGACAAGAATGCCGAGTTGAGCATTGAAATTAAGATTGAAAAGGGTCTTGGTTATGTACCAAAGGAAGTCTTACAAAAAGACAGAACTGAGATTGGCCATATTGCTCTTGATGCGATTTTCAGCCCAATCCGCCGTGTGAACTATGAAGTTGAAAATATGCGCGTGGGTGACCGAACTGATTTCAACAAATTAAAAATGTTTATCGAGACTGATGGTACTTTGACCGCCAAGGAAGCCCTTGAGGAATCAATTACTATTATGATCAGTCAGCTTAAGGCCATTGTCGGTTTCAAGGAGCCAGAGATTGTCGTCGAAGAAGTCAAAGAAAAAGCCGATGATTCAAAAGAGACTGATGCAGAATTCTTGAAGACCAGAATCGAAACTTTGGACCTCGGTGCTCGTACGATCAACGCTTTGAATAATGCCAATATCAGAACTGTCGGTGGTCTAGCTCGTAAGAAGGCTAAAGACCTAGACGATGTCGAGGGTTTGGGTGCCAAGGGTATTCAGGAAATTAAGAAAGTTTTATCGAATTACGGTATTACCTTAAAATAAACCAATGAGACACAGCCAGAAAACAAAAGAATTAGGCAGAGAGAAAGGTCAGCGTAAAGCATTACTTGCGACTATGGCCGTTTCTCTAATTCGCGATGGTAAGATTCAGACTACTGGTACCAAAGCTAAAGTTTTAAGACCATTAGTTGAGAGAATGGTGACTCAAGCCAAAGCGGGAACTGTCGCCGCTCGCCGTTTGCTTATTGCTAAGATTGGCGTTACCGCTTCAAAAACACTAGTAGATACCATTGCGCCAAAGTATAAAGAGCGCAAAGGTGGTTACACTAGAATTATTAAGCTTAACGATCGTAAAGGTGACGGTGCGACTCGTGCGCAGATTGAATTTGTATAAATAAAACCATGAATTACAACATTGATGCAACCGGTAAAAAGTTAGGACGCTTGGCAAGTGAAGTTGCTGCTATTTTACTTGGTAAGAAAAGCGCTGATTTTCAGAAACACGAAGTAGCCGATGTGAAAGTAACCGTGGTCAATGCCTCAAAGATGAGCATCGATGAAAAGAAAACCAGAACTAAAACTTACCGACACTACACTGGTAATCCAGGCGGTCTTCGTGAGAAGACTTTGGAGGAGGTAGTGGCTAAAAAAGGTTTTAGTGAGATTTTAGAAACAGCTGTTTCTGGCATGATTCACAATACCAGAATGAAGAAGGAGATTTTAAAGAATTTAATCGTTACCGAATAATCATATGTCTGATACAAAAAATACAAAATACATTGAGACTGTTGGACGCCGTAAAACTTCGGTGGCGCGTGTTCGCTTGACTCCAGCCGCTAAGTCTTCATTTAGCGTCAATGGTAAGTCAGTCGAGGATTATTTTAAAGTAAAAGAGCAGATTGCGATTGCCACTGAAGCGATCAGCAAGACTCCAATGGAACAAAAGTTTGCAGTTACAGTTATGACAAATGGCGGGGGAGTAAATGGTCAAGCGGAAGCGACTCGTCATGGTATTGCTCGCGCTTTGATTGATTTTGATTTGACCCTAAGAAAAGATTTAAAGAAAGCCGGCTTCCTAAAGAGAGACCCACGTGCTAAAGAGCGCCGTAAATTCGGTCTCAAGAAAGCTCGTAAGTCTCCTCAGTGGTCTAAGCGTTAGTCCTCAAAATTTATATTAAAAGATTAGCCGCGTACTGGGTAGTACGCGGCTTTTCTCGTGCTGCACTCGTTCGGTGAGGTAGTTACTCTCCCGGCTTGGCATGAACCCAGGTTTTCTTGACCCGGTCCCAAATCTCGATGATGCTGCAGTTCGTGCAGTATCTCCGAGGAACCTTGACGGCCCGCCCGCCACAGCCTTGAATACGGCTTGGTGGAAGATATCTGAGCGTTAGCTGCCGACAGCGGTTGCAGAGGCGCCTCAATAGCAAAGCTCTGCCCAGCAACCAAAGAACCGCGACTATGGCGAGGACGACGATCGGGATGATATTCATCGTGACATTCCTTTATTTCTTATGCGCGATTTGCGCTACAGTTCAGATTAAACACTACACCAAAAGATGGGACGTATCCCCACACGCCCCACTGGTGTTAGAATAGGGTTATGTCTCGTACTTCTAAGTTTGGAATCAGGGAGCTATTGAA
>CAIJXO010000082.1 GCA_903824735.1 uncultured bacterium
AGCAATAGCAACGACTATTAAAACCAAAACAATACCGACAACCCAATTTCTTATGTTTTTCATATTGATAATTATGTGGCCAAATTCGACATATGTCATATTTGTCGACAATTGTTTAAAATTGACATTCCTGACTCCTAGATATATAGTTATAATGTTGTCGATTCATTCGACATAAACCCAAATGGGCAAGAATAACCTCGTCGAAATACTCAAAGAGATCGGCCTAAGCGAGCATGAATCAGCGGTCTATTTCACCATGGTTTCGCTCGGTCCATCACCAATCCTCAAAATCGCTAGAGCATCTGGAGTAAAAAGGACGACAATTTACTCAGTCATCGACTCCCTAAAAGAAAAAGGATTGGTCAGAGTAGAGCTAAAAGGTTTTAAAAGCTTATTCGTCGCCGAAAGTCCGGAAAAACTGGAAAATATTCTGGAGACAAGAAAAAATCACTTCAAGAAACATCTAAATGATTTCCTAGCAATTTATAACAAGGGTGGCGGCGAGACTTTGATTAAAATATATGAAGGCTGGGAGGCAACAAGGGAAGTTTACAACGGTCTACTGCGCGACGTACAGTCAGGCGAGGATTACCTGGTCATCGCCGGAATGAAAAAAGCGTATGAGCTTGATAAAGAATTTTATGACGACCTCCGCGATCGGCGAGCCAAGCTGCCGATCAAAGTGCGTATGCTGTTGTCTGACCCAGAAAATGAGGAAAGTAAGATACTTATACAATTTCAGAAAAATTTTAATGTTCAAGCCAAACCGCTTCCAGACGACAAAAGATTTTCCACAAACATGGTAATTACTCCGCAAAGAATCCTAATTCACCAACTGGTCGCCCCGATTATGGCGATTGTGATAGAAAATAAAAACGTAATAAAGACTCATCAAGAACTTTTTGAGCTGATTTGGAATTCAATTCCAGAAACAAGCACTGACAACCCCAACTAGCTTTTATTATGAAACTTCTTGTGAATATCTCTTAAGTGCTTATCTGTAACGTGAGTATAGATTTGCGTTGTGGAAATATTGGCATGGCCGAGCATGGCTTGAACCGAGCGAATATCAGCGCCATTTGAGAGCAAGTCAGTGGCGAAACAGTGTCTGATGACATGGGGAGTGACTTTTTTGGAAATGCCGGCAATTGTCGCATAGCGTTTTACAATACGCTCAATAGTGCGGTGGTCTAAGCCTTTATTAGAAATCTTGGAAGTAGTCGTGCCACTGACGGGTACAAAAAGCGCGCTCGACATATCTTTACGTAAATCTAAATACTCGCGCACGGCTTTCTTGGCTTCATCAGAAAGAAAAACGACGCGGACTTTATTGCCCTTACCACGAATCGCAAACTCATCGAGTTGCAAATCCAGATCGTTTGTGAGCGAGCAAAGTTCGGCCACGCGCAATCCAGTCGAAAACAAAAGTTCGAGAATTGCTTTATCACGCGCGCGTCGCTCTAGATTTTCTTCTTTGTTAGGCGCGTCCAGTAGACGCTTGAGCTCCTCGTGAGAGACCACATCAATCGAACGTTCGCCAACTTTCGCGAGCTCAATATTATCAGCGGGGAGGGAAGTGACACCACGACGAGTCAGAAATTTTAAAAATATTCTTAAAGCAATTAAGTAATAGTTCTGCGTTTTTTTACTCATCGTACCGCCAGCAGTTGGAGCTTCACCAAAAAGATGATAAGCCTTGGCACCGGGGCGACGATTGAGCCAGAGGCGGAACTCGCGCACTTTTTCGTTTGTAATATCTTTGGGCTGAGTAACTTTAGTCTGATTCAAAAAAAGTGTAAGGTAGCGATCGTAGCTTTCCACCGTTTTCACCGATCGTCCTTTTTCGATTTCAATGTATTCCAGAAACTGTCTTTTGTAGTCTAGAAGATTCATACTGCTGTATTATACCATGTCGCACAATATTTTATAAAAAGACTTGAGTGATTGATTTCATATCGAGACAGTGCTAGCCTTTATCGCAGAAGGGAGCATACCCTAAAAAGCCGGCCAAAAACCGCAACTACGAGGAAGAACATGATCCATATCAGAAGCTTGGTGGTCGTAACTGGCACCCAAGCCACCCAGGTCATCAAGCCTGGACCGGGGGAAGTAACACCCCTGATGTCGGAAGATACGGAGGGGTCTCCCAAGGCCGATATTGTGTCGGTCCGGAGACTGAGCCTCCCCATGCGGACAATCACGGCGGGTCACCGCCACATCAAGAAGGCGAAAGTCTACTTCTGGAGGGAGGGCGGGTTCGTGGTCTTCCAGGAGATTGGGAACCAGATCAGATCCTTCAACTTGGACGAGCGAAACCAGATGGTGGCGGTCCCGGCCGGCACCTGGCATGCGGTCTTCGCACGAGCGACCGTGAACTCCATGATCGTCGTCGCGAGCAGTCAGGACGGGAACGACATCGAGTGGGAGTCGAGCGTGGACTCGGTCCTCGGCCCGATTCCACCACCGCATCACCGCCCGTAGGGCGGTGGCAACTGTAAGCCGGCGGGCGCACCTTGTGCCCGCCGGCTTTCCTATTATTAAGTCTTGGCATTAATTCGGCTTCGTTGATATAATCAAACACATGGAAAATGACCCAGAATTACAACTAGCCCAAATCGCCACTTCGATGCAGGCTGAGCAAAAGTATCAGCAAGATTTAGCTTTGCAAACAGTACTGTGGGAGGTCGTAAAAGACCGTAATAATCAACGGGGTTTTGGGTTAACTGAGGGCTTCATTGCTCTTGAGGACGTTAAATCAATTGTCTTGGTCGAAATAGATAAGGAACTGACAAATCTAGCTCATTTTATTAGAAGAACCGTCGACAATGCTATAAAAGAGAGATATACGGAATATGAAAAAAGCCTCGCGGAAGCCAGGAACAAAATAGAGTCGACAGAGGATATGATAGAAACCCTAAAAACTGTAGCTCAAATAGTAGAAACTAGACCAAAGGGC
>CAIJXO010000083.1 GCA_903824735.1 uncultured bacterium
CATTAGTTCTGCCTCTGTTGATTTTAGAGATAAATATTTAAAAAAATTTAAAGAAGAACCCACTTTCATCGCCGCCCAAGCGTATGACGGACTGATACTGCTGTCTAAAGCGATGAATAATTGCACAGACCCAGAGGAAACAACTTGTGTGAAAGATAATCTATACAAAATTAAGGATTTTGCTGGAGTAATTTCTGATTATATTGCCTTTGATACCAATGGAGACATCAGCGAAAGACCCTTGAGACTAATGACGATAAGGGGTGGTCAGTTTGTACCCAGCTCCTTTTAATTCTCACTTTTTTATGTATAATGTGAGAGTTCCTTTATTTGAAATGCGGGCGTAGTTTAATGGCAAAATCTTAGTTTTCCAAACTAATGACGCGGGTCCGATTCCCGCCGCCCGCACAGCAATCAAAAAGACCACCTTTACGGCGGTCTTTTTGTTGAAGTAAAAACGGAGTAAAATTTATTTTACAGCGTCCTTCAAAGCCTTGGCAGCACGGAACTTTGGAACATTCATAGCTGGGACCTTTACAGTCTCACCAGTTCTTGGGTTACGAGCATCACGAGCGGCGCGGGCCTTCACTGAGAAGATTCCCAAACCAGCGACTGATACTTCTTCGCCCTTCTTTAGAGAAGCGACGATTGAATCAAAAACCTTATCTACGACTTGTTCTGCTTGTACCTTGGTGGTGTTTAATACACCGTGTACTGCCTCTACGATTGCTTGTTTATTCATTTTATTATTTATATTAATTACTCGCGCGAGTAATGAAATTCTTATAATTTTCGACCTTCTTATCTACCATTCTATTATAATACAAGGGTTTTTCGGTGCAAGGGGTGCAAAACATTGACTTTTTTGGCGAAAAGTATAGATTTTAAAGTGGCAACGAGAACAAATAGGAGGATGGCATGGCCACTGAAAAGTATATGGTGAAAAAGCCGGTGGTTGAAGCGGTACAATGGAAGGGTGATAACGCCGAGGAGGTGGTTGACATGGTTGATGGCGGTGTCGCAGCAGTCGTCGGCGACACGATTACCATTTCATCATCCGAGGGGAATGTTATCGCAGCCCTTGGCCTCGGTGACTATATCCTGCGGCACGCCCCTGGCGAGCCGGTCTGGTCGAAGACGGAGGCTGCCCTCCACAAAGACTACGAGCGGTATGTGCACTGAGAGCTGATCACCTTCTCATCGAAAAGGACCCGGAGCGCAAGCTACCGGGTCCGATTCTTTTATATATTTTTTTACTTCTATCTCGCGTACTCTACTACTCTTAGTTCACGAATCACATTCACCTTGATTTCACCCGGATATTTCAAATCATTCTCAATTTTGGCTGCAATATCGCGAGCCAGAGTCTTGGCTTCAAGATCGGAAATCTTTTCTGGTGTAACAAAGATACGAACCTCGCGACCGGCTTGAAGAGCGTAAGACTTTTCAACGCCAGGGAAGGCATTCGCAATCGCCTCAAGCTCTTGTAATCTCTTAATATAATTTTCCACACTATCACGGCGGGCACCAGGACGGCTACCAGAGATGGCATCGGCAACTTGCACAATGATAGATTCGACAGTTTCATAAGGATATTCCTCATGATGCGCCTGCATGGCTTTGACGATTTCTTCGCTCGCACCGAATTTCTGTAAGATACGACGACCGATTTCGACGTGGGTACCAGCGACTTCATGGTCAACGGCTTTACCAATATCGTGAAGTAGGGCACCGGCTTTGGCGACACCGACGTTTGCCCCCATTTCCTCAGCGATAATACCAGCGATATGGGCCATTTCCACTGAGTGTTGTAAGACGTTTTGACCGTAGCTAGTACGGAAATGTAAACGACCAAGAATGGCGATGATACGAGGATCAAGGTTGAAGACACCGACTTCATAGGCAGCGGCCTCACCTTTCTCTTTCATAATCTTAGCAATGCTTTGTTTAGCATCATCAACAAGTTTCTCGATTTTAACTGGCTGAATCCTACCGTCGACAAGTAAAGCTTCAAGAGCGACACGAGCCACCTGACGGCGAACTGGATCAAAAGAGGAGATGGTAATAGCACCTGGAGTATCATCGACAATGACTTCAACGCCGGTAGCACGCTCGAAAGCTTTAATATTCTTACCTTCCTTACCGATGATCTTACCTTTCATTTCGTCTGATGGAATATTCACGATGGTCGATAGGGCATCGGAAGCGACCGAGTTTCCTAGTCTTTGGATTGCTGAAGAAAGGATGTCTTTGGCTTTTTCTTCATACTTCTCAGCACCAAAGATTTCTAATTTCTTGATACGAGAAAGAATATCATCCTCGTACTTCTTTTCTACTGATTTTAGTACTTGGTCTTTAGCCTCGGCTTCACTTAAATTGGCAATCTTCTGTAACTCGCTCAATTTTTCAGCTTCGATTTTGTCGGTCTTCTCGCGGATCTCTTTGATCTCGGTGATCTTCTTTTTGATATTCTCGACTTCTTTGTCGATATCAGCTTGTCGTTGATCAAGCAAGTCCTCTTTCTTAATCAGACGCGCTTCGACAACTTTTGCCGCATCCTCCTTTTCCTTAGCTTCTTTCTTGATGTCTTTCAAGGTTTCGACGGCCTTGTTCTCTGCTTCGAGGACAATTTTCTTTGCCTCTTCGCGAGCCTGAAGCATCATTCCTTTAATCTCGAGTTCCATCGAACCACGCTTGCCCAAGGATATGATCAAGCGCAAAAAATAACCGACAGCGATGCCGATAAGGCCCGCCACACCGGCTAGCAGTATTATTATTTTTGTTGACATAAATTTGCGAATTAGGCTTCGCTTTTTATGCCTTGAAAGTTAAACAACCCCAAGTTTTAAGATTTTTTTATATTTCAAGTGGATAAAAAACAAAGTCATAAAATTAAATTGCTACATTTCCACTATATGATAAAAAGGGCAGTTTTGCAAGTTTACTTGCAGAAGGCCCAAAGCATCTCGAATAGGTTCTTTTGTAGGCTCACAATCGATCGGGTCTCAATGACCGTAGTAATAGCTAGGTTATCTAGTTGATGCATAATGACCTTGTTTTTGGTTATTATTACATTGGAGTCAATTTTATAATCTTTGGGTAGGATTTTGATCTTTTCTTTAAAATTATCCTCGAATTTCTTGTATTCCTCAGCAGTTTTTGAGTAACTTAGTAACTGCCTGACCTCGAGATCAATTTTTAATCTTTTTTTGATAAATTTTTTGAAATAGTCCTTAGCGTGGTTATCCCAGCGCTCGGGGTCGCCGATCACCAGATATTCATCGTGGTTGTTCAATTCACTGAGTAATTCGTCGTAAACTGATTTCATCGCCTCAACTCCTTCATATGTCTTTATTAAAATATCCCTGCCTTCAAGTGTGTACAAAGATTTCAGGGCGGGGAGGACGCTCGAAAGGTCTTCTTGTTTTCTGTTTATCAGAGTGGAGAGTCGTACGGGGTTTTCAGCGACATATACTTTTTTGAAACCTTTATCTCTTACGCAAACTAAGCCTAGATTCCTTAAGTTTTCTATCAAGGGGTAAATTGTTGAGCGTTTTACTCCAGACGAATGTGATATCTTCATAACGGTCGTTTCTCCCAGTGAAAGCATAGACAAGTATATTCTCGTTTCGGTTTCGCTCAGGCCAATATCAACTAGTTTTTTGATTAATTCTAAGTTTTGATTCATATTCTGTCTAATTTTTAGACAACAACTATATCTTTATAATATGGCACAAGTTAACAAAAGTCAATATTATGTTGGACAAATATGACAAATATCGCCAAAGTGTTACCCTTTAGGTATTAATAGTTAAGCAATAAAATCATGAAGAAAATACTAATAAGAAATCAAAACTATGTCGTTATGGCTGGGCAGGCAAAATCACTGTATACAATAGTTGGGCCAAAGGTAACCGCACCTCGATTATCCAAAGTCCTTGGAATTAATAGTGCATATTCAGTGATGGCGGGTCAAGCTAAGGCCATGTATTCCCCACGTCTGAATTTTGCTTAATTATAATTGATGAAAAAAGAAAATTCTCTCGTATTTTTCCCCGGAAAAGGTATTTTTACTAATCCCGACTCTACTCTTCAGCCGGTAGTCGAGGTTTACAAGAAAGAAGAAGCTATCCGACTGCTTCGTGAATTTACCCGTATGCTTGTCAACCGAGGCAAGCCGGCTTCTACCGAGGCGAGGAAACTATTCAATGTCCACGGTGCCATTACCGATAGTAAAACTCCCAGAAAAGAATCTGATCCGTTTAAGAGCTTATGTTTTTCAGATAATTTCAACATAAGTGATACTCGTGTGTCGTGTGGGAATGGATCAGTGGATTGGGTTGAACTTAGGGGGTTTTTGGAAGCCAAAGGATACCGGGTAATAAAAAGAAAGAATAGTTTATACATAAAGAGTTTAGATAGAAGTATGGTACATGTCTATGCCGTCGTTCACGACAACTTCGGAGTGGTGGCTGAGGGCAAGGGTTTTACCGACGAGCAAGCCATGAAGTCTGCTTTATCTGAGGCAGTCGAGCGCTGTTTTAGTTCGGGCAGTGACGAGTCGGAAATCGTCGTAGGTTCACAAGAATCATTATTGGGTAATGGTAGCAATTTAATGGTTGCCGCTGGAATGCGAGATGTGTACGATAATCGCATTTACACCGAGTGGGTCCGAGCTTTAGATGTTATTAATGATACTGGGACATACCTACCTGCCGAAGTGGCCTTTTTTAACTACACCCCTAAAAAAATACGATTGAAATTATTTAGTCTCAGTCATACGACCGGCATGGCTGCTGGCGCGTCAGCCGAAGATGCTGTGCTGAATGGTATTTTTGAAATTATTGAGAGAGATGCATATTGGCTAACCATGCGTTGCAAAATAAATTGTCCAGATATAGATTTAAAAAAAATAAAAGACATTAATCCAGCGGTAATTTCTCTATTCAACGTATTGAGTTCCCTAGGTTTTGAAATCGTGATAAAAGATATGTCCCTAGATTGGGGAGTACCGGTCGCACATGTAGTCTTAAAAGATCAAAGTGGTCGTATCCCGTGCTTTGCACATGGGTCTGGCGCTGGCAGCACTTGGGTGGTCGCCATCGCTCGTGCTTTAGCTGAAGCTGTTCAAATGTATTTCGGCATGAAAGAATTTGCGAACATTCCCGATAACTGGGAAAAAGTAATTAGCGCACAGGGTAATCTCGGATCGGGAATCTTATCTTGGTCCGATCCTTTGTACGGCACACATCTTAGTCATCTACTTTCAAAATAACCTACACAATTCAAAAAAGATCTAAAAATAAAAAGTCCAAAATCTTTGATCGAACTAGTTAGTCGTAAAGGTTACTCAATATTTGCTGCACCTGTATATAAAAAATGCGGTTTAAATATTGTGAGGGTATATATCCCCGAAGCCACTCAGCCTGATGAGCGACTAGAAAGGATATCTAAAAGATTGCTTGACTATAAAAATAAATTGAAACTCAGAGGTTTTTATTGTGATCCAATATTAACTTAGTCTTACATCACCTTGTCCACGATTCCATACTTTTTCGCTTCTTCAGCTGACATGTAATAGTCTCGGTCGGCGTCGCGCTCGACTTCGGCTAGGGATTTACCAGTTTTTTCGGAAAGAATCTTGTTTAGCTTTTCTTTCATCTTCAAGATTTGTTTAGCGGTGATTTGAATATCAGTAGCTTGACCTTGAGTTCCACCTGATGGCTGATGGATCATGATTTCCGAGTTGGGGAGAGAATATCTTTTACCTTTCGCACCAGAAGCGAGGATCACTGCACCCATCGAAGCGGCCATACCGACACAGACAGTGGAGACATCGTTCTTGATGTGGTTCATGGTGTCGATAATCGCGAGACCGGCTGAGACATGACCACCGGGGGAGTTGATATAAATTTTGATATCCTTCTTTGGATCTTCGCTTTGTAAGAATAAAAGCTGAGCAATAATAATATTGGCGACATCATCATCGATAGCACCACCGAGGAAAATTATATTTTCTTTTAATAGGCGGGAATAAATATCATAAGCACGTTCGCCGTTTTGTGATTTCTCGATGACTGTGGGGATGAGGTAACTCATTTTGTTTTTTTCATTAATTGGTAATAGTTCAAGATTATACTAAAGGTTATAAAGAATACAGTCTTGACAATCGTGCTTCTAGGTGTAAAGTAAATATAAATCGGCGCACATTCAAAAAGGAAAGGCGGTCTAGACATGGCAAAGAAGGAAGAAAAGGGGAAAGATTTTGCTGTCCCCAAGGATCTTGAAAAGGATCTGGCCCTGGTAAGCATACCTGAGGTGTTGGCAACTATGCCACCACCACCAGCCCTGTACGAGGGTGAATGCGTTTTGGGAGAGATACCAGAGCTTTCAATGAAGTTGTTTTGTCTGCAATATCAGATCGCTTGCACTACAGGTGCTGGCGGTAAATTTGGTCTTGCACGGCAAACCTACATGGATTCCTTGATCCATTTCATTCCGGCATCAGACGGGCGCTATACTCGTCCAGCTCTACGCAAGGACGGGAAGTTCGTCCTCGTGGATACCCAGCCTGACACCAGTCAGTCATCGCAGAGAACAGAAATTGTCCTCGCCCAAATCGGCAAGACACCGAAAGGAGTCAAGTCACTTTGTTCGTGACCTCGAGGTGCGAACATGAGAAGCCCCGAGCTTTCCGTGTTCGCGCTCGGGGTCTTTTCATTTGTGTTTTTTATTATTTTTATATAAGCTTAGTTTCACATGAGGTTACACAGATTCTATATCAATGAAAAAGTAGGTGAGAAGACGGAGATCACCCTTCCCGATGCTGATTTGTCGCATCAG
>CAIJXO010000084.1 GCA_903824735.1 uncultured bacterium
AAGCCGGATCCTTGTTTCACTTCCCTCAATCAGCCTCTACTCACACCGAGGATCTCTTGAGGGTAAAAAGCCGAGAGCTTCCAGCCCCACTTACACTTAAGAATAACCGCAATCTTGATACCGTATTTGGTAAAAGCACCTATGGAAACGCCACTTCATTGGTGGGGCTATCCGATGATGACCGTTCTCGGCATATGTATCTAATTGGTCAAACCGGATCAGGCAAAACTACTGTCATCTACCATATGGCAAGCGATGATATTAAGAAAGGCCGCGGGTTAGCTGTGGTTGACCCGCATGGCGACTTAGCCGAAGACCTCCTTAATCAAGTACCAGATGAGCGCATATCTGACCTTATCTATTTTAACCCCTTTGATATTAAGTATCCTGTCGGTATAAATCTACTCGAGCTTTCTGATTGCCTGGATGAGGATGAGCTGGAACTGGAAAAAGAGCTGGTCTGTGAAAGTGTGATCTCCATATTCAGGCGGGTATTCTCTAAAGACGAAAATGCCGATGCTCACCGAATTGAATATATCCTGCGAAACACCATCTACACTGCCTTTACCGTTCCCAACTGCACTATATTTACAATTTATGACCTATTGAATGATCCAACTATTCAGAAACAAGCCGTACGCAATCTAAAAGACGAAAACCTCCTGCACTTCTGGAGGAATGAGTTTGGCAAAGCCGGCAACTACCAGATCGTAAAGATGGTTGGCGGCGTTACCGCCAAAGTCGGCCGTTTTCTCTTTTCCCCAACTGCCAAACGAATTCTGGAACAGCCTAAATCAACCATCAACTTTGATGATATTTTAGACACGAAAAAGATCCTGATCTGCAACCTTGCGGAAGGTAAGATTGGCGAAGACACCTCACAGCTCCTTGGCACTACCGTTATTGCCAAGATTCACCAAGCCGCCATGCGTCGAGCCCGAAAGTCTGCTCATACCCGTACTCCGTTCTATCTCTTTATCGATGAGTTTCAAAACTTTGCCACTAGCTCCTTTACCAAACTGCTCTCTGGTGGACGCAAGTTTGGTCTAAGGATTGCCATTGCCGAGCAATCTACTTCCCAGCAAGAAAACCGCAACATCGTAAATGTTATTCTAGCTAACACCGGAACCGTAGTTTGCTTTAGAACCGCTAGCCCCATTGACGAAGACTTGATGCTTGCCCAATTTGCCCCAACCGTCCACCAAGGCGATATTACCAACCTTCCGCGCTATCACTTTTACATCAAGCTCTCGGCGGTTAAGCCGGAAGAACCATTCTCTGGCATTACCTTGCCGATTGTTGTTAACCAAGACCCAGAGAGAATGGAGCAACTGATTGGTACGTCTAGAGCTAACTACGCCATCACCTATCAAAAGCCTAAGCAGATTGCTGTTAGTAAAACAGCTAAGCCAAAAGATAACGAGCCAGATCATGTCCAGACTGTTGATAATACCCTCGTTTGAGAAGTCAGAATTAGTGTCCGCTTACAGCCACTCATTTTGGGGCATTTCGAGATTAAACCAGCAAATACTCCGACATCTATATTTATATATACATATACACGCCACTTGCTTTCCTTATAACCTTGACTAACTTCACATGAAACAAACACTTACTAAACTAACCCTCAAACCCAGACAGACCGAAATACTTACCTTGCTCTACCGCTTTCGCTTTTTAAATCGTCTTCAAATTCAAACTCTACTTAATCATAAATCTAAAAGCCGTATCCTAACTTGGCTAAACGAACTAACAACTGAACGATACATTAAGCAGTACTTTGATAAACAAATCGCAGCTTCAGTATCAGTCTATTCACTTGGGCCAATGGGTAGAAAGTACCTAAAACAAAATGCTAATACTCTAAAAATTAATACTGCTCTCTTAGATCGAATAAGGAGGGAGAAATCTCTTTCCCTTGAATTTCGTAATCACTGCCTATTTCTAGCTGATATTCATATCTCCCTACTTCAATTGACCACTAAAACCAAGGCCAAGCTACACCTTTACACCGCCACCGATCTGTCGGTGATAGAAGATATCATTAAGCCAAGCCCCGACCTCTATTTCGCCATTGTGGAGGCAAATGGAAGCACAAAACGCTTCTTTCTAGACGTGTTTGAAGACGGGGCACCGAAAGTGATGCGTTCTCGCGTCCGCAGGTATGTTAACTACTTCAAAAACGACGACTGGCAATCACATACCGATAAAGCTTTCCCAGAGATAATCCTAGTTTGTCCAAACGACCGACTCAAGCACCACCTTTTCTTTTATATCCAAAAACAGCTTATCGATGAGCCGGATATGAGCTTTTACCTTTCAACCATAGATCAGGTTAGTGCCAAAGGTATCTGTAAAGAAGTACTCCAGAAAGTTACCGAGGAAGAATAGCCACTGTGTGAAATTGTATGACGAGCATGAAAAAAGGCCCGAGAGCCCTTAAGTTTGCTCCCGAGCCTCTTTTCTAATACTCATCAGCCCGCATCAGCGTTAGCAACCGATTGCAATCCTTGGAAAGCGGATCCATAAAGCACTTCATCTTCTGGTCATAGTAATCTATCTTCCAGAAGACGTTTCTACCGTTCCACTCAATCTTCCCAAAGTCATGCTCGCCGTATGGATCATTATCTGCGTCAAAGTCATTGAAACGCTGCACCGCACAAATCAACCCACAAACATCCGGAAGCTCCATCGCCCCAGGGGTCATCATAAATCCAATGCCGGCTCTGCGATAAAGATCATTCTTAAGCGCTACCTCACTGGTCTGCACCCCAATATTCATCATAGTCATATATCCTCCTAAGATTAAAACTAATAGTTGTAAGTGTTTTTTACGCATATGCTTTACTTCTCTTTTAGCGCAAGTGCAATCTCATCTACTCGCTCACCCTCCTGATACAGAAAGTCTGCTTTAGCTAGAGCCTCATCATCTCCCCGATACTCTTTGACAAGAGCTGAATACTTTTGATCCTCCTCTAGAAAATCAGCAACTGCCTCATCTTTAGTCTTCATATCTACCTCCTAATTAACCAATAGACTTCTTGATCGGCAGGTCGACCTCCCGCCTACGACCCAAGGGGAAGGACAGCACGCTGACGGTGTCAAGGTGGAGCCCTACCTTAACTTTCAAAGACAAAAAGGAACGACCTTGACGCCGTCAGATCTGTCCTTACAATGGGAAGATTGGCGGAGGTCATACACATCTAAAAAGCTCCGTTCCTATCTGGTTTTTTGACTTACAAAAGAGTAATATGAGCTTAGGTAAACGAGATTATTTATGGATTATGAACCCTTTTCCCGTGTAGTTATTGACTCTAAACTTAGAGAAACAGGTTGGGACATCAATGACTTAAGCAAGGTTGTTATTGAAGACTACGGAATATTTGGGCGCGCTGAATGCATCTTGAAGGATTACCATAGGCGACCGCTCGCTCTCATCCAATTAAGAAGAGCTAAGCTGGAAGCACAGAACTCGCATAATAACCAGAAGCAAGGCTGAATAAGTATGAAGGAAGTAATATTAACCCCCTTTGCGCCAATTCTTGTAGAGTCGACCAGATCAATCGGATATTCTTTTGAAGCTGCATTATCTGATGTAATCGATAACAGCATTGGTAAGGGTGCAAAAAATGTAAATATAAATTTTCGCTCAATCGAGTACCCATATATCGCAATAATCGATGACGCTTGTGGTATGGATGAGAGTGAACTTGAGTTGGCCATGAGATTTGGCAGTAGGAGTTCACTAGATGCACGAGACGCAAATGACCTAGGGCGCTTTGGGCTGGGGCTTAAATTAGCTTCTCTTTCACAGTGCCGAAAGGTTACCGTTGTAACAAAAAAGGACGGCTGCATTAATGGAGCAAGATGGGATCTTGATCATGTAATAGAGAAGCGCGATTGGGTATTGTTGCGCCTTGAAAATGCGGAAATTGATGCCACACCTCATATTGATATTCTTAGAGAACAGACATGCGGAACAATAGTTATTTGGGAGGATTTCGATAGGTTGTTGAGCGAAACAGCAGATCCCCAAAAGGTCTTCGATGAAAAAATTGATATTGCCAGATCGCATACAGCTCTGGTATTTCATAGATTTCTTGAGGGTTTTAATCCGATAAAAATGTTTTTTAATAATTCGCGAATTGAGCCCATTGATCCGTTTTTGGAGAAGAATGCGGCAACCCAACCTCTTATCGAACAGGAATTAGTTATCGATAATAGTGTTATAAAAGTCAAGCCATTTATCTTGCCGTATGTTTCTAAGTTATCCTCCAAGGACCGGCAGATGATCGGTGGCACCGACTTGAGACAAAACCAAGGCTTTTACGTATATCGTAATAAAAGACTTATTGTCTGGGGAACTTGGTTTAGATTAATTAGACAATACGAACTGAATAAACTTGCCAGAGTCAGGGTTGATATCCCCAACACTTTGGACTCAATATGGGAAATTGACATAAAAAAATCCACTGCTTCTCTACCGGATATCGTCAAGCGAAGCCTTGTATCGATTGTCGAGAATACTGTTGGTAGAAGTGAACGTGTTTATAAATATCGCGGACGAAATATAAATAATGACGACCTAATACATGTCTGGAACCACGTTGATAACAGAGGTTCTTTGCAATACTTAGTTAACAGAGATCTCCCCCTATATAAAGCGTTAGAAGAAACCTTGGAAGATAGGCAGCTTAATGCCTTGGATTCTCTAATAAAAACTGTTGAAGACTCATTTCCATACGGCGATGTTTATTACCGTGTTGCTAAAAATGAAAACAGCACACAAGCAGCAACATTGGATTTCAATGAGGTTCACCAATTAGCTCTTGATACCATCGAATATATTAAAAGCACTCAGGGAGATATTCGGTCCTTTCTGGACAAAATGGATAAATATGATTGTTTTATGAAGTATCCTGATGTTATCGAGGCTATAAGAAAGGAATACAAGCATGAATAAAAATCAGTATAAGATTATCTCTCATATCATGATCGATATTGATCCGGAAACGGTAGTGAATGAGGAGTATATCAAAGAAAAAATCGATCTGTTTTCCCAGTGGTTTCCAGTAAGTGATGAACAAAAAGAAGAAATTATCGCTTCTTTGCATTCAAAACTTGCCATCCGGATGGATATGGGCGCGTGTATAAAGAAGGAACATATTCCCTGGTATTACTCCGCGAAAAAAGACATTAGCACAAAGTTCTGGGATAGATATACACAATACCTGATTAAGGATGCCGGATTTCCACCTCAAGTAATTAATGCCCTAGATAGATCAACGGATGAAATGATGGACATGCTTGGCAATCCAAGGGTCGAAACCGATTATCAAAGAAGAGGCCTTGTAGTAGGTGATGTACAATCTGGTAAAACAGCTACATATACCGCACTTGCTAATAAAGCGGCAGATGCAGGATATCGTATTGTTTTTATCCTTACCGGCACAATAGAAAAACTAAGAAAGCAAACTCAAGCCCGACTTGATGAGGGATTTGTAGGCCTGGATAGCACAGCCTTTATCCGGGACAAAAATAATGTTTTTGTCGGTGTTGGTAATATTGATGCCAGCGCTGACTGTTGGTCGCTTACTTCCACAACCAGCGATTTTAACAAATCAACTGCAGAAAAGCTTAGCGGAAGACTTTCGGGAATCAATTCTCCCGTACTTTTTGTTCTGAAAAAAAATAAGAGTGTACTTGAAAAACTAGAGCAATGGCTCCGTGTATATAATACAAATGTTTATAATAATAAATGTCCACTTCCCATGCTGCTCATAGATGATGAGGCAGATAATGCATCTGTGAACACTAGGGGAAATGAAGACCCCACAGCTATAAATGCCAATATCCGAAAACTTTTAAGGCTTTTCTCCAAAGCCAATTACGTCGGCTTTACTGCTACTCCATATGCCAACATTTTTATCGATCCCGAATCGAATCAGGAAATGCTTGATGACGACTTATTTCCACGGGACTTTATATATGCATTAGATGCACCGACTAACTATGTAGGAGCGAGGAATATCTTCTCAGATAATGGAGAGCACTCCTTCATGTTAAAAGAAAATGACGATTGCGAAGATTATCTACCGGAAAAGCATAAAAAGGATTTTGTTCCTCAAGATCTTCCTGACAGTTTGAAAATGGCTATCGCTTCGTTCTTCATCGCAAATGTCGTAAGAGATTTAAGAGGACAAACAAATAAGCATCGATCCATGCTTATTAATATCAGCCGATTTGTTGCAGTCCAAGATAATATTGCCAAGGGCGTTGATGGATATGTTAGAGAGCTTCAGCGGGAAATAAAAAATTACTATCTTACTGGCGCGGAGGCTCTAAAATACGATTCTTTCTCTGAAATAAAATCTGTTTATGAAAACGATTTTAAAAACCACATTGATAACCCTTATGACTGGAGCACGATCCAGGAGAATCTTCATAAGGCGATTGCCTCCATCGTAGTCAAAACAGTTAATGGTGGAAATGCCTCTAAAAATCTAAATTATGATGAATATCAGGATGACGGTCTTCGGTTAATTGCCGTTGGCGGTTTTAGCCTATCCAGAGGTCTAACATTGGAGGGACTATGTACCAGTTACTTTTATAGAAATTCAAAAATGTATGACACGCTCATGCAAATGGGAAGGTGGTTTGGTTATCGTGACGGATATACTGATTTATGCCGCATTTGGATGGGTGAAGGCGCTGTTTCATGGTATAGATATATTTCAACTGCTTCAGATGAGTTACGTCGCGAGGTAAAGAGGATGCAACTTCAAAATAAAACTCCCAGGGAATTTGGATTATGTGTACGCTCTGATATTGCTGCGCTAATGGTTACGGCTAGAAATAAAATGATAACCGCAAAAGATTACGAATTGGCAATAACTCTTAACGGTAAAGTTGTTGAAACTCCATATCTACATATGGACAAAGAATGCTTGTCCAAAAACCTGCAACTTACCGAAAATCTTGTTCGGACCCTGCTAGACAATGGATTTTCTTTTGAAAAAACGGGTGAGTATTCTATTGATAATCCTCTATTTAAAAATATACCGAGAAATTATATCTGCGACTTCTTGACTGGATATAAAAGCCATTATCTAAATATGGATTTTCTAACAGAAAACCTTGTTAAACTGATCAACGATTATAAAGATGGGACAGCAGATGAGTGGGATTTACTTATTGCTACTGGTAAAGGAAGCAAGGGAAAAATCTACAATCAGGAAGTTAATTATGTTCAGCGTAATTTCGGTGTTAAAAACGACTCCCGAGCACTACAGATGTCTGACAGAAGCTCAAGGTTGGGTGATAAAAATTTAGCCAAAGGTGGACTTACTCGGGAAGAGGTGTCAGAAATCGAGCAACTTTCAATCAATCAATCAGGAGCACACCAACGAACTTTTTCACAGGAAACATATTTTAATTCAGGAATCAGGAGAAATCCTTTGCTGATTATATACCCAGTTGAGTTAAGGCCAGAAGAACCGAAGAACGAGTCCGATAAGCAAATCAGTATTAGAAAAACAGAAATTGCAAACGAGCTAGAGGCTCCTCTTATCGGATTAAGCATCGGAATACCGAGAATTGACGGGAGAGAGAACGTATTCTTTAAATATAAAATCAATCTCATCAAATACAAGGAGATATTCGAAATCGATGACGATTTTGAAGAGATTGACGAAACCATTCAGGAGGAGGATCCAGTCAATGCCTAACGACGCTCTTTTTCAATTCGCCTTACCAAATTCGTTTCATAGAGTAAGCGGATCACACTCTCTAGATCTTTACATTGGTAGAGACGAGTTATCGAGACGGTCCTTATTTCTTGTCTCTATGCAACAGCCACCAGAAATGAAGTCCTCCCAAGTTATCTGTGTTGGCGCTGGAAAGCGAAAAGATGGGCAATGGGGTGTCTCTTTCGCTCTTATCGATAGTAAATTTGAGGATATCTTCTCGTGCTTTTGTGACGATATTATTGAATCATCAAAAGATATAAATAAGGATAACGGAGCAGACTTTATCGCTAACCGATATGCCAAATGGCAGGATATGCTGACTAAATTCAAGGGTGATTTACTTGAGAGATCCGCCATTAAAGGTCTGGTTGGCGAATTAATATTTTTCAAGACATATCTTGTTCCATTGGTCGGGGAAGAACTAGCACTTGATTCATGGATTGGGCCAGCTAAAGCAGATCAGGATTTTGTGTGCCCAGAGATCTGGTATGAAATAAAATCAACAGTAAGTGGATCGGAAAGTGTGAAGATTTCATCTATAGAACAATTGGATACTCAGAAAATTGGTGAATTAGTGGTGATATACCTAGATGAAACCAGCCCGTCAGACTCAGAGGGAATCTCGTTAAACTCCATCTTCGAAAGTGTTCACCATTCTCTTTCAAATGAAGAACTAAAGAGGAAATTAAAAGACCTAGTCCTAAGCCTGGGTTATTATCCAAGATCTGAATACGACAAGCCCGTTTTCAAATTTACAGAAATGGCTAGATTTTTGGTTGACAACAACTTCCCGTGCCTTAGAAGAAATAATTTACCCGATGCAATAATAAATACTATTTATGTGTTATCGCTTTCTTCAATTAGCAATAGTGCGATAGGAGATTAAATGGAACTCTCTGAATTCAAACAAAACATTATTGACGAGATTAAGTTTGCTGCTTCTACCGAAGGAACTACAGACAAGGAAGAATTTATCAATTACACAACAAATGCCTTAATGGAGGCTGAGGAAATTGAGGATTTTACCCCGCTCCATTTTGAAGGGTTGGGCAAGAATAACAGAAGGATTCAAGTTGATGGCTACTATCATAACGAACTTGAAGATTGTTTATCGCTCTTTATTGTACCGTCACTCACCTATATTTCCCGGGAAACCTTAACTAATACGGATGCGGAAAAATTATTCGCTCGAGCCAGAGTTTTTCTCGAAGATGCTTCCTACATCAAAGCTAGTGCCGAACCGAGCGCAGAAGGATTCGGACTTGCTGTCGATATTCTTGGTAAATATGCCGACGTTAGAAAATATGTCATATATTTGCTGACAGATATGGAAATGAGTAAGAGCATTAAAGAATTGAATGCTCCCACCTTACATGGAAAGCCGGTCGAGTACCATATATGGGATATCGGACGGCTTTACCAGCTGCAAAAATCATCTGTTGGCAAAGAAGATATTGTAATCGATCTTAATGAAATGTTTGGCAAAGGTATCCCTTGTCTTGCCGCCAGTAGTACCGATGATTATACCGCATATCTATGCAACATACCTGGCAGAATACTGGCTAACCTATACAATACTTATGGGGGCCGGCTGCTTGAGGGTAATGTAAGGTCGTTTTTACAAACCAAAGGCAAAGTCAACAAGGGCATTAGAAATACAATTCTGAATGACCCAACAATGTTTTTTGCATATAACAACGGGATTGCTGCTACCGCTTCAGAAGCTGCAATAGAAGACAGAGAGGGAATGAAATATATAACGAAAATAACTTCTCTACAGATTGTTAATGGCGGGCAAACCACAGCTTCATTAGCCATGGCTTTGCTAAATGACAAGGGTGATGGTTCAGAAGAAAAAATCCAGAAGATTTTTGTACCAATGAAGTTGTCAATTGTTTCACATGAGAACGCGCAGGAGTTGATTCCTAATATCTCAAGATATGCAAATAGCCAAAACAAAGTTAGTGATGCCGATTTGTGGTCAAACCATCCATTTCATATTCGAATGGAGGAATTTTCTAGGAGAATCGTAGCTCCCGCAACTCAAGGCCGGCAATATGGCACACATTGGTTTTACGAGCGTGCAAACGGTCAGTATAAACAAGAGACCTATAAATGTACGCCTTCAGAGAAAAAGCGATTCGAGCTTCAAAATCCGTCAAGTCAAATGTTTAAGAAAGTGGACTTGGCAAGGTTTGTGAATCTCAGGCAAATGCGACCGGATATCGCGAGTACTGGCGGACAAAAAGGTTTTGCGAGATTTGCTACATGGGTTGTAAAACAATGGGAAAACAATAACTCTGCCTTCAACGAGGAATTCTTTAAAGAAATTGTAGCGTTGGCAGTCATTTGCAAAGAGGCGGATAAGATTGTCAGAACTCAAACTTGGTATAACAGTTATAAGGCTAATATAGTCGCTTATACCATTTCAAAGTTATTCTACACTGTTGATACCGAATATCCTGACTGTGCAATTTCTTTAAAAAATATCTGGTCAAGGCAACAGTTATCTCAAGCATGGGTGAAACAAATTGAAACAATATCCGAATTAATGTATGAACATTTAATTGAGGAATCAAGACCAGTCGAAAATGTGACAGAATGGGCTAAGCGGGAGATGTGTTGGGAAAAAGCAAAGGAAATAAAGGTATTATTGAATAAGGATTTCGTTGCCGAATTGACAGACAAAACAATCGAACAGGAAGAAAAAAGATATGCCAAAAAGGACCAACGCTTGAACGATAAGCTGGATGCCATGGTTAAGGTTGTGAATTTCGGGGTCGACAATTGGAAAGCCCTGCTTGAGTGGGACAAAACACATCGAGTGCTTTCTTATATTGACCAAGAATTTGTAAAAACGGCAATTGCTGTTGAGAACGGAAGAATACCAACTGAAAAACAGGCAGTCCGGATTCTTCAGGTCTTGGATAAAGCAAGATCTGAAAGTTTTCCACTATCCCTATAATAATAAGGCCGATATAATTAATTTGTTAGTATTTGCATCGGAGGATAATGAACCAAATCTTAAAACACATACCAGTCATAGATCTATTTGCCGGCCCGGGTGGATTGAGTGAGGGCTTTTCGTCTTATACGAGCAGTGACATTTATCCCTACAAAGTGGCTGCCTCAGTCGAAATGGACTACTTTGCGCATAAAACCCTCGAACTCAGAAGTTTTTTTCACGAATTTGATAAAGCCAATATTCCAGAAGAATATTATCAATATTTAAGACAGGAGATCACGAGGGAAGAATTGTTTGATAAATACCCGAAACAGGCAGCATCGGCAAAAAAGAAGGCCATAAAAGCAGTGCTTGGGACCGACGATGATATTTTTATTCACCGCCAGATTGGTGAGGAATTATCAAATTATAAGAACAAACCCTGGATACTTATAGGCGGACCTCCGTGCCAAGCATATTCCTTGATTGGAAGGTCTCGAAGGCAAGCTAATGGTGCCGGCAAAGAAATTCAGCAAAAGGACACTCGTAATTTTCTGTATAAAGAATATTTGCATATCATTGCAAAATTTCAGCCTACTATATTTGTCATGGAAAATGTTAAGGGTATTCTATCTGCACAGGTAAATGGTAAAAAAATAATTAGGCGCATTCTTGCAGATCTTTCCAACCCCAACAGAGCGGTAACAGATGAGGAAAATGTTTATGATGACTTAAAATATAATATCTATTCTCTGGTAGCATCACCGGAAAACGGTAAAGATCTTGAACCAAAAGATTACTTAATTCAATCTGAGAAATACGGTATTCCGCAAACGCGACACCGGGTAATTCTCCTAGGAATTAGAAGCGATGTTAATATATCTCCAACAACTCTACAACAAATAGAAAAACCGGTTACTGTTAGCGACGTGCTCACGGATTTGCCACCATTGAGAAGTTGTTTTAGTAAGGTCGCAGGAACGGCTGAGGAATGGTATGAATTTGTCGATTTAATCAAGTGCCAGAATTGGTTTTCAGACTATCAGCCAGCCATAAGAAATGGCAGAGTGATCGAACCTAGAAAAATAAAAAGTACGATGGTAAAAGCTCTATCCAATATGAAAGATGGGCTGTCCATTGGCGGAGAATATGTCAACACGAAATCAGGCTGTCCAAAGGCATACAAGGACTGGTATTGCGACTCCCGTATAAACGGAGTCGTAAACCACTCAGCTAGAGGCCATATGAAAGAAGATTTGTGGAGATATTTTTTTTCTTCGGTATACGCATCCATATATGGATGTTCGCCAAGGATGAAAGATTTCCCCAAACAACTTTTGCCTAAACATAAAAATGTTCAGGAATCAATTGATACTGGAGTCTTCGACGACCGATTTAGAGTCCAAGACGCTGCTCATCCTGGTGCCACAATTACTTGCCACATGGCCAAAGACGGTCATTATAGTATTCACTATGACCCATCGCAATGCCGGAGTTTAACGGTAAGAGAGGCAGCACGAATACAGACTTTCCCTGACAACTATTATTTTGAAGGCCCCAGAACCGAACAATATCACCAAGTTGGAAACGCAGTGCCCCCACTTCTCGCGTTACAGATTGCAGATGTTGTATATAAAATTGTTGGAAAGATTGATGATCAAAAGAATAAATAAATAAGAGAAAAACATGTCTCGAACGTTTCCGTTTGATGAGTTGTCTTCAAGCAATCTTGTTGTGGATGCGATATTGTCCTAAAAAATCGAAATGTGAAGTGAATAGATTTAAAATTGCTGGCTGATAGGCATTGTGTTAAAGCTCTTCTGATGGGATAATCAGCACAGGAAGCGAGCATTTAAAATGTCTGAATACTATAATTCACAACGAGTAAAAGGTTTATACGAACCAAAATCGACGGAGCCATTTAAATTATCAAGATCAAAGATTGATCTGTTTTTAGAATGCCCTCGGTGCTTTTACTTTGATCGCCGCCTTGGAGTGGGTCGCCCACCAGGTTTTCCTTTCGCGCTTAATTCCGCAGTAGACCACTTATTAAAGTTAGAGTTTGATATTTACCGCAAGGATGGAACTAAACATCCACTGATTGAAAAATATGGTGTGGATGCCCAACCCATACCCCACGAAGATTTAGATAAATGGCGGCATAACTTTACCGGCATTCAATATCTACACGTGCCTACCAACTTTTTAGTCTTTGGTGCCATTGACGATCTATGGCAAAACTCCCAAGGTGAATACATCGTTGTTGATTATAAATCGACCTCAAAGGATGAAGAGATCACTGAGCTCAATAAAGAGTGGCAGGATGGTTACAAACGCCAAATGGAGGTATATCAGTGGCTACTAAGGCAGAACGGCTACAAAGTGTCTGACACTGGCTATTTTGTCTATTGCAACGGTAAAACTGATCTTAAATCTTTTGACGCCAAATTAGAGTTTGATATTACTCTAATCGCATATAAGGGCAGCGATTCATGGGTAGGTGACACTTTGGTCGAATCCCATAAGTGTTTGAGAGCAGACTCGATCCCTGATGCCGAATTTGATTGTGATTACTGCAATTACCGACACGCAGCTCAAAAATTTGAGGTCACATAGCCAGGTAAACCTAAAGGATAACTTGCAATGCTATCTGATCCGTCTCTTTTTACGTCCATATGGTATTTTTTCTAAGCCAAGATGGTATTGGTGATATTCATCGTCGTCCTTTTCGTTATCCAACGATATGTGCCTGAATGATCTGCCGCGGCGATAAGGACCGAACAGATTAGCAAATTCTCCCTGAAAATGTTGCAGAGTATTAAACTCATCATCTACCGGAGCATCAAATTCAAAACCTTCTTGTCCTGGCCTACGGCCATAAGCATCAAACGCGGTCGATACTCCATTTTTTCCGCCAATCATAATACCAGTACTATAAACGACACCCCTTGGATCGGGCATGAGTAGATATCCGTGTCCATACTTGAACCAATCGGCTTTTGATACGTAGTTTTCTGGGTATAACCACTCCTCTTCGCCTGCTGCAATATATCGGTATGCCCTGCTTTTGATAATAAAGTTAATTTCGCGCACCTCCTGTTCAGTCAAATGGCGCATAGTTTGTATCTCTGTGAAATTGAATATCGCATCCCGTAACATTGTAGGGTTTGGCCTCCAGCGTATTTCTGATTGGTAGGGATTGCGTACCCATGTTAGATTTGTAAGTATCAATACTTTTTCCATGGATAAAGGAAATAATGTATGGGTTGCATTGAGCCCAATGTCAGGGTCATTGAAACCTCTACACCAGCCAGATCGAGGACCACAGCAGCGATTGTAAACTGTGATTGGGTGGTCGGATATGATAAATTTAGTATCCGATTCAGAAGCGACCGCGATTTGCCATACACATTCTGTCCATATAGCGCAAAATAGTTGTCTGAGATCGACCATCTTTCGTAGAAGGTTGTTTCGGTTTTCATCCCTTACCACATTAGATAACCAATCAAGCCCTTTAGGGGTTCTTAATTTTTGTGTGCTCATGTATATCATTAGAGCGTGAAATGCATCTTTATTTATTGAAGGGTGTGCGAAGTCTGTAAAGTACTCAACCGCTTTTCGTCCATTCGTATCGATAAGACCAAAAAACAGTTTTTCTATTGCTGTTGATTCTAAATCTCCAAATCTTGTGGTGTAGAGATCATTTTCAGCGAAGAACTTTTTTGGTCCGAGCCTATGTAAAGATTGTTTTTGGTGAGTGACTCCCCTTGAATCAGTAAAGTTTTCCGGTTTTAGATCTAAACGAAATAGAGTGCGTTCTTTTTGGTGATCGCTAATAAATCGTTTTTGGTACCATTCTGGCACATAATGGTTAAATCTGTATTCACTCGACATTTTCTTATCTTCATTGGATTAAACTCAAATTACTCACCGGCCAGTTTTTTAACCGTTGTCTCAATCGCTTTCATCACTTTTTCGTGCAGATCTACGCCCGATATTCTTTTCCCACGCTTCCGCTTATCAGCAATCTTCATTAGATCAGCGAGGCACTTATCGAGTGATTTATCCAAACCTTCTTCATGCCAGAGAGTCTTGGATAAAAATTGAATAACCTGCCAAAGCTGATCGCCGGTCAAATCAATACCATACTCTTGTTTAAATAACTCGGTAACTTTCTTTTCTACTGCAATATCGGGTACCACTTTCTTATGAGTAACCAATATTGCCCTAATCTCATCAGATAATCGCTGCTTTTCCTGATAGGGCATTAAGAGCAGCAATCCGCTGGCCAAGTTTTGCGCCTCAGCCATTGTAATTTCGCGCTTATACTCTTTGGCAAATAAATCCTTAAGCTCTGCAATCCGTTCTTCACTAACCTTAGCTGTTGGGTCTGATGTCTTTGGTTCAACCTTAAACCACCAATCCATCTCACTGATCAGTTTAGCTAACTTCTTGGCCTCTGTTTTGGGTACTACAACACCGCACTTTTCCTTTGCCATCTTTTTGGCAATTTCAATCTGTTCTTCTGATGGCTCCGGTAAGTCTAAGCCGACATGTTTTGGGTCTTGTGATTTCTTCATACTATCTCCTAAAGTGAAGTAAACAACCTGAAAATAGCGAACACCGATTCCGCTCCTTTAAAGGGTATCATACCTAATAATGCGATTATTATCCACCAAGCCACCATCGCGCCACCCAAATATATGAGTGCAACACGCAG
>CAIJXO010000085.1 GCA_903824735.1 uncultured bacterium
AGGCAGACATTAATATCTCGTGGTATTAAGCCCGAAAATCTAAAAGCTCAGGAGGATCTCAAACGAATCGCTTCTAGAAGAAAAAAGGAGTTGAAAGTTATCCGACAGAAGAAAAAGTTAGGTTAAGGTAAGAGTAAACGCTCGAACCCTTTCCAGGGTGGTTTTTGTATACTATAATAATGAAGTTATTAATTAATCTAATTTAATGAACATTTTCAAAACTATTGGGAAAAGTATCTATGGACCAGATTTCTATTCGACCCTCGTCGGACAGGGAAAATCTCTTTCGGTGAAGTATTATTTCAAATTTTTACTGTTGTTAGCTCTACTGGCCACCATTATCTTTTCGGTAGTCAATATGCCCAAAGCTTTCAGGGCTCTGACACCTGAGAGCGTGGATAGTTTGGTCGCCCTTTACCCGGCTGAACTGACCTTAACCACCAAGGATGGCACTTTTGTCACCAATGTAAAAGAGCCATACCAGATACCGATGAAGTATCAAGAAGATGCACCAAAGAAGGAGGGGGAACAAGAGAATTTCGCTGTTATCGATACCAAAGTTGATGCCGTTTCTCTCGAGACTTTCAAGAAGTACGACACCTTTGTCTTAATAAATAAGAATTCAGTCGTCGCCCTAAAGGACGGTAGTCTGCAAATGACCCCAGTTGCCACCTATTTTGCCCCTGGCTTTGAGCTTAATCAGACATCGATCAAATCCTTCACGGTCAAAGTATTACCTTTGGTAAGAAATATGGTCTGGCTTATCCCTGTGTTGATCTATATTGGTTTCTATATATCAGGTTTGATGACTCTGGTCTTAATGTTTGTCTGGGCCTTGCTTGTCTGGCTTGTTTTGCTTTTGAACAGACAAAGTAAGGGTTATTCTTATGCTTATTGTATAACCATTCACGCCACGACTTTGAGTTTAATATTAGGAGTCTTGTTTACTAGATTACCTTGGTATGTAAGTGCGATTGTGACCTTGATCGTGATTTTGGTAAACCTCAGGAAGCCGCGAGTACCAGTCGAGAACGTAACCCCTGTTGTACCAGTAGTATAACTT
This sequence comes from uncultured bacterium, assembly GCA_903824735.1. Taxonomy (GTDB): domain Bacteria; phylum Patescibacteriota; class Minisyncoccia; order Phycocordibacterales; family GWA1-40-21; genus CAIJXO01. The sequence continues at coordinate 1,064 of CAIJXO010000085.1, forward strand.
TGCATTTTCTCTCTTTTTAATGTATCCTATGCCTACTTAATAGGGAGGGGTTTTATTATTATTTATTAACTTTTTTAATCATTATTATATGAATCGTGCATATCCACTAGAGAAATTACGAAACTTCGGAATTATCGCCCACATTGATGCCGGCAAGACTACTACTTCCGAGCGTATTTTGTACTATACCGGTGAATCTCATAAGATTGGTGAAGTGCACGACGGTAACACTACTACTGACTGGATGGAGCAGGAAAGAGAGCGCGGTATCACGATTACCTCCGCCGCTATTACCTGTTTCTGGAACCCTTCCTACATGGACCCTAAAGACTTGAGTAAAAAGGTAATGTTCAACATTATCGATACCCCAGGGCACATCGACTTTACCGCCGAGGTGAAGCGTTCTTTGCGCGTGCTCGACGGTGCGGTGGTGGTGTTTGACGGTGTGGCTGGTGTGGAACCACAGTCAGAAACCAACTGGCGCTATGCTGACGACGGAAAGGTACCCCGAATCTGTTTTATCAACAAGCTCGATCGAACTGGCGGTAGCTTTGAACGTTCATATCAGTCTATTTTGGATCGTCTAACTAAGAACGCAATCAGAATGCAATTACCGATCGGTGAAGAAGACGCTTTCGAGGCGGTGATTGATCTTTTGAAAATGAAGGCTTTCTACTTTGAAGGTGAAATGGGTAAAATTATTGTCGAAAAAGAAATTCCAGCGGAATATGTCGAGCGCGCCAAGAAAGCCCGTGCTGAAACTATTGAAAAGATTGTCGAGCAAGACGAGAAAGTGATGTCTGATTACTTGGATGGTAAAGAAATTCCACTTGAGACTCTTAAGGCCTTGCTTCGAAAGGCAACTATTGCAAACACTCTAGTGCCAGTATTCACCGGTTCAGCTTTGAAAAACCGCGGTGTACAGCTAGTTTTGGATGCTGTTGTCGATTACTTACCATCACCAATGGATATTCCACCAGTACGTGGTATGGATCCTCGTACCAATGAAGAAATCTTTAGACACTCTTCAGACGAAGAACCATTTTCTGCTCTCGCTTTCAAATTACAAAACGACCCATTCGTCGGTCAGCTGACCTTCTTCCGTGTCTATTCCGGTACGGTCACTTCTGGTATTTATCTATACAACTCAACTACTGGCAAAAAGGAGCGCCTTGGCCGTATTGTGCGAATGCATGCAGACAAACGTGAAGAAGTAGACATTGTCCTTGCTGGTGAAATCGCCGCGGCGGTGGGTTTGAAAGATGCTAAGACTTCTCACACTTTCTGTGATGAAAATAATCCAATTGTCCTTGACCAGATCGTCTTCCCAGAGCCAGTTATCTCTTTGCGTATCGAACCAAAGACCAAAGCCGATCAAGAGAAAATGGGTATGGCCCTTAAGAAACTTTCAGATGAAGATCCAACCTTTAAAATCGTTTCTGATGGTGAAACTGGTGAAACCGTTATCAAAGGAATGGGTGAGCTTCACTTGGAAATTCTCGTTGACCGCATGAAAAGAGAATTCGGTGTTGAAGCTAATGTCGGTAAGCCACAGGTCGCCTACAAAGAAACCATTACTGGTCCAGCTGAAGCCGAGCACAAATACATCAAGCAGTCTGGAGGTAAAGGTCAATACGGTCACGTCAAGATTAACATCAAGCCACTCGAGAAACTTGAAGAAGGTGCCAAGATTCCTAAGAACGTTACTCGTGAAGAGGGCTTTGAATTCGTGAACTCAATCAAGGGAGGAGTTATTCCAATCGAATTTATTCCAGCTGTTGAAAAAGGTATTCGTGAAGGTATGGAAAGAGGAGTCGTGGCGGGTTACAAAATGGTGGATGTCTCTTGTGAGCTAACCTACGGTTCATATCACGATGTGGACTCATCCGAAATTGCCTACAAGATTGCCGCTTCACAGGCTTTCCAAGAAGCTGCTAAGAAAGCTCGACCGGTTATCCTTGAACCTATTATGAAGGTTGAAGTTGTTACTCCAGATAAGTTCATGGGAGACGTCGCTGGTCACTTGAACTCCAAGCGTGGTGTGATCGAAGAGATGAGTGAGCGTGGTTTGAACAAGGTTATAAAATCAAAGGTTCCATTATCTGAAATGTTCGGTTACATTACTACTCTTCGTTCGATGACTGAAGGTCGTGCTTCTGTAAACATGGAGTTTGATCATTACGATATCGTCCCTCCAAACGTTGCTAAAGAGATTGCTGAGGCGAGAAAATAGGGGTATAATTGTTTACATGAATAAAATATTTTTAACTTTGCTCCTGACAGCTTCGGTTTTTTTATCAGCTTTCATCTTTATACCAAGAGAGACCCAGGCAGCCGAAATGTCAGTCACTCAGCTCATTGAGTTACTTATAAGCATTGATGTTATCGCTCCAGAGAAAGCTGAAGCGGCAAGGCAGGTCGCTGCTTCACTTGATATCCCCATAATTTCACAGAATCCCTTACCTTATTTGCAGGTGTTGAAACCAAACGGTGGAGAAAGTATGGAGATGGATCTTGATATACCTTATGCTTTCAGCTGGGGTGCTTCACTTGCGGTCCCAGTCAATATTGCGCTTGTGCCAACCAAGGGAGTCGTATGTAATCTAACTCCGACACCAGTGCTGTCTAGACGACCTTCAGACTCAATGAATGTCCTGTTACGTACAGCTCGTTGTTATGATCAAGTGAAAAATACCTCAACACCACTTGTTCACGGTACGTATAAAATGCGTGTTACTTATGCTGGCCCCAAACTCGCCACCTCTACCGTTATCAAGGACGAAAGTGATTCAGCATTTACGATTAAGCCGACACCTGTACCGGCCATCACCGTTACCTATCCAAATGGTGGCGAAAAAATCACCCGAAACGATTATTACGATATTAAATATACGGTGACCGATACCACCGACGAGGAGCCTATATACTTGAGTCTAATCAACGCTGATGGTTATGTGATAAAAAATGCCCATAAGTTTGGTAAGAATGGGGTATTTGAACTGAGAATTGATTCCACTATCGATGAAGGCCTATACAAAATCAGGCTCAAAACTATGGCGGATGATAAGACAGAAATAGAGGATTATAGCGATACTTATTTCTGGATTTCTCGCCAGACACTCTAATTGACTTTACTTTTTAATCTGCTAATATAAAGCCTCGTCGAGTTTATTAGTTTTATTAGCTAGTTAATTATTTTATTAGTTGCATAGACTAAGAGAGCGTTCTCGCGCACTTCGTCTAGACAATTAAAAAAACAAAAATATGGCAGAAGTTTTTAATCGAACAAAGCCCCATGTTAACGTTGGTACTATCGGTCACGTCGACCACGGTAAGACCACTTTGACCGCGGCAATACTAAACGTATTGAGCCGTGCGGGTAAGACGGTAAAGTTACGAGGTGTTGACGAAATTGACTGTGCTCCAGAAGAGAAGGCCCGCGGTATTACTATCGCTCTTTCTCACAACGAGTATGAGTCAGACAAGCGTCACTACGCTCACATCGACTGTCCAGGACACGCCGATTTCATCAAGAACATGATCACCGGTGCCGCTCAAATGGACGGTGCGATTCTTGTCGTTGCTGCGACTGATGGTGTTATGCCACAGACCAGAGAGCATATTCTTCTTGCAAAGCAGGTGGGTGTGCCAAAGGTTGTCGTTTACTTAAACAAGTGTGATATGGTTCCTGATAAGGAATTGATTGACCTTGTGGAAGAAGAGGTTCGCGAGCTCCTAACCAAGCAAGGTTTTGATGGTAAGGATTGTCCAGTTATTCGTGGTTCAGGCCTTAAAGCCCTTGAAGCGACTGGTATTGATGATGAATGGTCAAAGTCCGTTTTGGCCCTTGTCGATGCTTTGGATACTTATATCCCAGAGCCTGTTCGTGATACTGCAAAGCCATTCCTTATGCCAATTGAGGACATCTTCTCAATCGAAGGAAGAGGAACTGTGGTTACCGGTAGAATCGAAAGAGGTATTGTTAAGCTTGATGAAGACGTAGAAATCGTCGGTATCAAGCCAACTGCCAAGACTACCATCACTGGTATTGAAATGTTCAACAAGCAGCTTAAAGAGGGTATGGCGGGAGATAACGCCGGAATCCTATTGCGTGGTACTAAGAAAGAAGATGTACACCGCGGTCAGGTTCTTTGTAAGCCAGGTTCAGTTACTCCACACACTGAGTTTACTGCTGAGGTTTACATCTTGAAGAAAGAGGAAGGTGGTCGCCACACCCCATTCTTCACTGGTTACAAGCCACAGTTCTACATGAGAACAACCGACGTGACTGGAGATGTGACTCTAGCCGCTGGTGTCGAAATGGTTATGCCAGGAGATACCGCTACTTTCACTGTTAAATTGGTAGCGCCAGTCGCTCTTGAGGAGAAGCAGAGATTTGCTATCCGTGAAGGAGGTAAGACTGTCGGTGCCGGTGCGGTTACTAAGATCATTGCTTAATAAAAGTAGTTTTAAGAGAGGTACGTCCCTCGCTTAAGATTCAATTCCAAAATGACTGAAAAAGATACAATTAAAAAGACCGGAAAGAAAGTTGCCAAAGTGGCTTCAAAGGATTCCGTAGCCAAACTACGTATTCGAGTAAGAGCTTACGATAGCAAAATTCTTGACGCATCAGTGAAACAAATCATTGATACTGCCTTGCGGTTTGACGTTAAAGTGCTCGGACCAATACCACTTCCTACTGAGATTAAGAAGTATACGGTAAACCGATCTGCTTTCGTCTACAAAAATGCGCGAGAACAGTTTGAGATGAGAGTACACAAGCGGTTGATCGATATCATTAATCCTCAAGCTAAAGTGATTGAGGCCCTCACCAATCTTTCATTGCCTTCTGGCGTGAATATTGATGTGAAGATGATCTAACCACCCCGGCCCTCGACTTCGCTCGGGCCACCCCTCCTTAGAAAAGAAGGGGAAAGGGGAGGAAAAAACAAAAAACCACTGAGTAAAATCGGTGGTTTTTTGGTGCCCGCTGTTATATAATGTTGAATATTAACTTAATTTATAAATTTATGTGGAAAAATTGGAGTTATGCTAAAAAGGGAGGAGTAATTGGTTTTATTTTTTCTTTAATACCTATAATATGGGGCTTGCAGACTATTTTTATTTTGGCACCAATATCACAACCTCCAGAATTTAGAGGATTCGCCGCGAGTTTTGGTTATTTGGCCATCTTAATTGGTGTAGTAGTTATTTTTCTCGGCGTAGTTGTTGGCTGGGTTGTTGGAAAGATAAAATCTCGAAAACAAAACTTGCAGTAAAATTGAGGTCTGTCTAAGGTCGAAAAAGAGCCTAATTTTAGGCTCTTTTTTGTTGATGAGTTATCCACAGTTATGGGGTGTGAAGAATAGCTGGTAGAATACCGCGCGGATATTAGTCGGTATCCACTTTACCATTTGACTCCTGTAATACAGTTTGTTACACTTTATTACATGAGAAATATCATAAACATATCAATGCCTGCAAATATGAAGAAGGAAATGGAGGCTTATGCAAAGGATGAACAGTATGCTTCTGTCAGTGAATTCGTGCGCGACATGTGGAGAGATTACAAAAGAAAGAGACTCTTAGAAGATATCAGGGCATCTCAAAAAGAATTTAGAGAAGGTAAAGGCAAGATTCTTCATTCCTTTAAGGATTTGAGGTAGCCTGATGATCATAACTTACTCACCGAGATTTCTTAGGATCTATAAGAAGATGTCTTTGGAGGTTAAGGAAAAAGTTGAAGAAAAAGAAGTGACATTTAAGGAGGACCCTTTTGACCCTAGACTCAAGACGCACAAATTAAATGGAGACCTGTCTGGCCTCTGGGCTTTTTCGGTCGATTATAGTATTAGGATAATTTTCGAGTTTGAGAATCAAGAGACGGTTAAATTCCATGCGATAGGCGGCCACGATATTTACTAATATTAGGGGGGTATGTAAGTTACTTTGGCCAGTCTAATTTCTTTCCTCCAATAAATCCCAAGTGCACATAAAGAAAGTACGAATCATGCTTGTGATAGTTTTTGAATCCACGATGACCGAGTATGTCTCTTCTTCAGCGAGTGAGATGAACGATACTGTATTGTTATGAATATAAAGCGAGCCGTCGAAATAGTAGTTGTCTGGCATGATTCGTGTTTCTCGATGGCTATCATTACGGTAGACGTCATCAATTTTGGCATCGGCGGAAGACACTAGTATCATTTTGGTATGTATATCGTAGATTTTCTTCAATTTGTCCAACTTTTGTGGGAAACCTTTGGGTAGGATCTTGCTCAATAGGGGATTTGAGATACACAGTAGCTCGTGCACGTTCTGAATGTTATCTTTGCTGAAGATTTCATCAAGGACGATTTTTACTCCAGCCTCTCCGGTGTAAGTTCGAACAAAGGAATTATTTTTTTTATCCAGTCTAAGCTCTTCAAGTAATGGGAGTATTCTATTTAGGCCCTCTCTTTTCTCGATCAAATCTTTTTCTATATTCCGAGGATTTTCAGCTAGATAGTGTTTACGATTGTTTACTATATACTGCGAAACCAGCTTAATCTTAATTAATCGTTCCAAATAGAGATAGATAGTCGCCCTGGGTAAGCTTAGGTTTTTAGCTAGGGCATAGGCGCTGTTTTTCGTTCTTTCAGTACCAACTTCCATTAGCTTAATGTAGACAATCGCCTCGTTGGGGCTTAGGCCTAGCCTTACTAACTCTTCATTTATTTCTCTATTTTTCATATATAGTCATAATTTATGACTACTTTAGTATACGCTATTATTCTTTATTTGCAAGCTCTATTAGGAAACTGGGTATTTTTGGTCGTATTTTATTGCTATTTAGTTTGACTTTGCTATAATTTGATTGTTTATTAATAATTACAAAA
>CAIJXO010000086.1 GCA_903824735.1 uncultured bacterium
CAAAGTGCCGAAAGGCTCGAGAAAACCACCAGCGATGGTGGTTTTCGATTTTACGACGGATTCATATTTAGACATTGCAGCGCTTGACCACGATTGCTCTATTGCTATAATACTAGCGGTGCTTGTGAGGGCTTCGGCTCTCCCACGGTTAATTGTAAACCGTAGCCAAGTACCATAAAAGCTCATCACCTTCAGGTGGTGATTTTTTATTTCTAATCTTGCTCTGGATTGCCATCAAATAGTTTCTTTTCACGAGTCCTAGGATTCATCTTCCAAAATGGAATAATACTCCAAAAATAGCGGCCCGAGGTTTGGCATTACGACTAAGACATAAAGTTACTTGACTTCTATTCCCCACTTGATATCATTAATCTACAAATGGCTTCGGCCCGACTCCACGAAAGTGGAGGAAAAAAGAGAAAAGCTCAAGGCAGCAATGCTTTGAGCTTTTCTACTAATAGACGAAAATTATCTTCGCTCATATCCCCTATCTTTCTACTCAACCTTTCAACATCAATCAGTTTGATCTGAGAAAGAATAGCAACACTGGTTATCTTCTCATTAAAAGGAAAAGAAAAATAATACTCTCCCCTTCTCTTTGTTTTAGAAAGAGAAACAACCCAACATATTTCATTATTAAACTTTTTTATAATAACTACCGGTCTCTGAAAGTCTTGACCTTGTCCGTCTTGTTCAAAACCAACATTCACTCCCACGTAACAAAACCAAATCTCTCGTTCGTGAAAGAACGGCCTTTGCTCTAAATTATTAATTTGCTCTTTTTTACTATGCCAATTTATATAATCTTTTTTCATGGTGCCCAACATTCTAGCACTAGAAAGACAGCCTAGCTAAACAGTAGCCTGGGGATAAGTGACCCGAGGTCTAGACTAGACCTTGAGATATCGATGCACCGCCAAGTAGCTCGCGACCGCACCAAGACCAATACCTGAGCCAAAGATAATCAAGAAGATTTGACCAAAATTTTTCAAATAGAAGTCAAAGAGATCGAGACCGACAAAGAAATTCTTTGAGAGACTACCGAGCCAGAAGGTCAGGCCAAAGAAGACGATAAGCACCAAGACGGCCGAGACGATACCGTAGAGAATTCCCGAGACGACAAAAGGACCTTTCACATAACGACCAGAAGCACCGACGAGGCGCATGACGGAAATCTCGTCTTTGGAAATGAAGATGGCGAGACGGATAGTGTTGAAGGTAATGATCACCGAGATGATCAAGAATAGAATCGCAATCCAGAAGCCGACGGTGTTCGCGGCGGTGGTAATCTTGGTCAGCTTGTCGATGACGAGACGGTTTTGATAATAGTTTACTTTTTCAATTAAAGGATTACCGCCGATAACGGAAGAGTCTGAAGCGTTCAAGAACTTCGCAATACTTTCATATTGTGATGGCTCTTTAGCTTTGATACTAAGCGAGGCGGTCAAAGGATTATCCCCAAGCTCAGTCAAAGCTTCAAGGGTGCGGGCATCATCTTTGTGGCGCTCTTTAAAGTCGATTAAAGCTTGATCGCGGGAAGTATAAGC
>CAIJXO010000087.1 GCA_903824735.1 uncultured bacterium
GACAGGGAAGAGTTGGACAGCTACCCAAGAAATAAATGTAAGCACGGAACCACCTGAGGATGATGACACCACCGCTACGACCACCGCGACAAGCACTAGGGATGGCAGTTCAACTTCGACACATCGTGCTCAGGAAAAGTTAAGTAATTATACCGGACCTACAAATGTTCTTGAAATTTCGGCTGGGCGTAATCGTCTAGGCAACTTGGGTTCAGGTCTGATTTTTTCTGCGGAGTATAAAGTCTCTAGGGATTTAGAAGACGAGCACTGTCATTTTTTGTGGACATTTGGTGATGGGTCGGCTGTTGATGGTGAAAATGTTGAGCATACATATAAGTATGCGGGCAACTATAATTTGGTCTTAAATGGCGAGTGTGGAAAAGTCCAAGCGGTTTCGCGTACGACCGTCGAGATAGTTGAAAATGATTTGCGTTTAGAATTATCACCGCAAGGCGATGTGATGCTTACAAATTTAGGTGAGCACGAAATCAATCTGTATGATTGGAAATTAGTTTCTGCTAAATCAGAGTATACTTTTCCTCTTGATACTATAATAAGTTCCGAGAACACCGTCATCCTTCCCCGAGAGTATACACATATAGTGGAGAGGTGGGGGGTTAAGTTAGTAAATCCGTCGAATAAGGTAGTAGCAGAAGACCCACTTGGGGCGTTTATTGAGACATATCTGTATTTGACTTCCAGCTAATTTTCCGTATACTATCCTTCATAAGCCCAAGACAGCTGGCGTCACGTGAAGCTCATCCTTATGAGCGGAGTGTGACATAAGACCGGCCGAGGTTACAAAATGTTTTGTATTTCTCACGGCTTTATTAAAGGTCGTTTTTATTTGTCAAAAAAATATATAGAATGCCAATCTCAAAAGCAAAAAAGAAGGAAATCATCGAGGATGTTTCGACGGTGGTCAAAAGTTCTAAATCAATCGTCTTTTTTAACTTCAAAGGCTTTTCAGTAAAAAATACTACTGAAATGCGTCGTGAGTTAAGAAAGTCTCAGGTTGGTTATATGGTCGCCAAGAAAACTCTTGCTAAAAGAGCTTTCGACGAGGCCAAGATTCTCGGTACTATCCCAACTATTGTTGGGGAGACCGCTATGGCTTACAGCGCCGATTTAATCGCCCCCGCTCGAGAAGTCTACAACTTTCAAAAGAAGTTTAAGGACAATATTTCAATCGTCGGTGGAATCTTTGATGGTAAATATATGAGCAAAGATGAAATGGTGACAATTGCCGCCATCCCATCACAACAGACTCTGTATGCTCAGTTTGTGAATATTATCAATTCACCAATTCAGGGCTTGGTTATGGCACTTGATGCTATAGCAAAGAAGAAAACTATTTAATCATAATTTATTAATTTAAACTTACAAAAAAATGGATGAAATAAAAGTTGAGGTTCCAGCAAAGTTTAAGGATCTTGTCGACGGTATCGAAAAGATGTCCGTCCTTGATCTAAACGAGTTGGTCAAGTTATTGGAAAAGAAATTCGGTGTCTCAGCTGCGGCTGTCGCTGTCGCTGCTCCAGCTGGTGCTGTCGCCGCTGGTGAAGAGAAGACTTCATTCAACGTTGAGTTGACCGATGGTGGTGCTAATAAGATCGCCGTCATTAAGGTAGTGAAGGAAGCTCTTGGTCTTGGCTTGAAAGAAGCTAAGGATATGGTAGACGGTGCTCCAATCATGATGAAAGAAGGCATGAAGAAAGAGGAGGCTGATGCTATCAAGAAAAAGATTGAGGAAGCTGGTGGAAAGATTACCTTGAAATAATCTTAAACAAAAAGGACTCGCTTGCTTTGCAGGCGGGTCTTTTTTGTATTATGATGGAGCGCATGGAAACACTAAGCAAATTATTCAGTGGGGAAGGTAGAGTAAAGGTCATGCGTTTATTTCTTTTTAACCCAGAGGTCCAATTTCCTCTTGATCAGATCATTGATAAAGCTAAGGTATCTAAGAAAGTAGCCAAAAGTGAACTGGATATCTTAACTAAATCGGGAATGCTGAAAAAACGTAAAGGGAAGACTAATTTATGGCATCTTGATTCTGGTTTCGAATACTTATTACCTCTACAAAATCTCTTGATAAATACGCGACCGCTAAGAAAGGACGAAATTCTTAAGCGTCTAGCAAAAGTGGGTAAGCTGAAGATGGTGATTGTCTCTGGAGTCTTTATCCAAAATACTGATAGCCGAGTCGACCTTCTGATTGTGGGGGACAATCTAAAGCGCACCGCGATTGACCGTATCGTCAAAAACATGGAGGCGGAGATTGGAAAAGAGCTTATTTTTGCCTCTTTTGAGACCTCAGATTTTCATTATCGCCTGGGAATGTATGATAAATTGATCCGCGACA
>CAIJXO010000088.1 GCA_903824735.1 uncultured bacterium
ATAAAGGTCTGTCGATTTGAGGCCATAAGCCATCTTTCATCACTTGGATTCCGACAACTTTGGCTCTGTCGTTTGCCAAAAACACCTTGACTTTCTTAATTGTGCCGTTTATCTCCCAATGCGTGTACCACTGTGTGAGCGTGTACTGTGCGTTCGCTCCGAATACTGTGTCTTTATCCTGATTCTCTGCCGACTGCAATCCTTGAGCTTCAACACGGGCTTCCCTTGCATCTTTAAGAAGCGATTGAGTACCCGAACCGAATTTGATCTCCCTGAAATTAACATCACTGAAAATGTGAGGTGATTTCTCCATCGCATCTCTAGTCATAGCAACTTCGTATCCGTGGAATCTTGAAGATCCTGCGCCACGCCTATTGCCGTTTATTGAAGTACAAAAAGGATCTCGCAAGAAAACGATAGGATCAATGTTTTCAGGAATCGGAAGATAGATTTTATTCTCCGGATCTCTTTCGTACTCTTCCAAATTAACTATTCCCCGGCCAAAGAAAGAAGCATCCCAAATCCACTCATAATCGAGAATATCCTTTTCCATATCCTCGTAATCGACCTTTGCCATAGCCGTTAAATTGTCGCCTACATCTTCATCGCCCTGCTCACGCCCTGAAAATGTGGACATAAGCCTATCGACATATAAAGAGGCAAGAACTGTCTGGTGAATCGTAAACATTGTGGTATCCCCAACCGCTTTTTTGTCGCGTTTCTGGTTATTGTAAAGCCTCAAGCGAACTTCCCATTCATCCTTTTTGGGTTTCTGGTGCTTCCAAGCCAAATCATATTCTGCCTGACATTGTTTCTGTAAACCAAGGAAAGTATCCCGCCCTTGAAGAGTGGGTAGATTATTCTCTTTTATAAATGCTTCTCTGCTTTTTGCCATTATTTTTTACCTTTCAAAACTTTTTTATATTTCTTTTCCTCTCCGGGAATTGCCGAACCGCCGCCTTTGGGATAGCAAATGTGCATATAAGAATCTGCGCTTACACGCTTCGTTATTACTTTTCCCCCGTCTGCTACACATTTATCAAAATTTGCTGGCATATTAGTTTGGTAATACTTTTTCTACTGCTTTTCTCGATCCCTCAAATGCTTTGACAACATCCGATTTCGTTTCATCAAGTCCTGCCTCACCCAATAAAGTATCGATTGTCGTCATTCCTCCCGCCCAAATGAGTTCACAAGATTGCGAAATTTCATCTTTAGTTAATTTATCCGTTCCGACTTTCGGTTTAATTACAATATAACTCGTATAAACCTGCCCGTTAAATGCGAACAAATATTCAAAAACCTCCTTATCAATCAACCTTACGCAAAGCATTATCTTTTTATAAGGAATCGCTTTCAAAAGCGTGATCCTTGCTTTGATCTTTTTCGGTTTCAACCTTGCTATTTTTCTTCCCGATCCCATATTATTAGTGTCCCATTCGACCTTGCTTTTCCTGTTCTGTAAAAAGTTCTTTTTCACCGATCTTGTGGATTCTGAACCGGGCATCCATCAAAGGATTTCCATATTCGTTTTTACTTGAGGCAACCATCTCAACTTCCATTTGAAGAGTATATTTTTTACCAACCGACCATTTCTTTATTTCCGGAAGATCTTTTTCTGTCAATGAAAATGAG
>CAIJXO010000089.1 GCA_903824735.1 uncultured bacterium
CCTTAGTTTTTTAATAGCGACAATAGTGTTCTTCCCTTTTATACCGGCAGTTGGATTGCAAGAATGATTAAGATAGTTCCCAGCGGAACCGGGCTTTGGGATAATCCACTCTAAATAACCGACTTGAAGCCAATTTGGGCCATGATGCCAAGGTTTTAGTTGGTTTTTTATCTTCTTACCAAGAAAACGAAAGATTATCTCATCTGTCTTTACGCTAGTAGTTAATATAATACCCTTTCTATTAATATGAGAACTTCCAATACGGTATTTAACCATAATATATAAGCCTATTTTATATCTACAAACCAACCGTCAGAACGTTTTTCACATTTATCCCATTGATATACTCTGCCGTTCATACACAAATAGACTCCTTTTTCTAAGACATTTAGAGCGCCGATGGCAACACCAACATTAAACTCAGCGTCAGATTCACGAAATTTATAAGGTTGTGATGCGCCAGTCAAAACAATTACTTTGTTAGGTATTGTACTTAGAACTTTTGCTGTATTTACCATCGTGTCCGTACCGTGTGTTATTAAAATCTTATCAGCAATAGTACCCTCACAAGCTTTCTTTATAAGCTGTCTGTCCTCATCCGTCATTTCTAGACTGTCTTTTGCTAAAAGGCGTTCAATATCATATTCAAAATTTAACTTAACCTTATTCTCGCTGAGCTCTCTAACGGCTTGCTTACCAAAAGAGAAGTTCAGAGTCCCCTTTTCTTCGGAATACATTTTATCTATTGTCCCACCGGCCGTAAATACTTTTATTTTCATAACTTATTTATACTAAATTACAAGGAACAAATCAAATCATCGCCATCTCCCTTATATACCTCACCTTCTCCCACAGCTCACTCATATAAGCACTATCACTCAAAATAGTTATAATAATTTCTTGTTGTGGGGACCCGAATTTAGTTTCTAAGATTTGTGATATAATTTATTACATGAAAAATAATCAAAAAGGCTTTGTGATTCCAATAATAATTGCAGTCGTGGCTTTGTTCGCTGTTGGTGGAGGTGCCTACATCTATACTAATAACAAAGTGGAGGCTCCGGTGAACATCTTAGACATTACAAGTAATGTGCCAACTACTACCTCTCGAAATATCGTCGGCGGGGATAAAGATGCTCATGGTTGTATTGCTTCGGCTGGTTATACTTGGTGTGTCGTAAAAAATAAATGTTTGAGAACTTGGGAAGAAAAATGCGAGATCTCTTCAGTTTCTGACGCTACACTGATGTGCAAAAGTGATGATGACTGTAAGGAGATATCCTTTCCGACCGCCGGTGGTTCTTTTCATGAAAAGTGTCTAAGTGGGAAATGTATTATTCCCGAGGATGTAATTCAAAGAGGACAAGTCGGTAATATCCCCCCTGGTATTGCTTGTACAATGGACGCTAAACAATGCGCGGATGGTTCTTATGTTGGCAGAACTGGACCGAATTGTCAGTTTGTATGCCCGGCTTCTGACATCGATGTACCTCCGCCACTCGGAAAGTCTACCTTACAAATTAGTTGTAATAGTCAGAGTTGTAATACTTCAGGTGTTAATTCTACCCGTTCTAACTTTTACCTAACAAATAACGGTAAACAAGTAAAAGTTTTGATAGATATAGAGACTAGATTACGTTATGTTTCATCTGATTTTGAAAACGGTGTTCTTACCGAAACTGAACAATTAAAAAAATGGGCTGAGTTTTATCCCTCGTTAAAGAAAACCCCAGAAACTATCGGTATGCCCTCTAGTTTCAATGCAACAATATATGGAGACTGGATAGACAGTAATACGTTTAAAGCTAATTGGATAAAGTGGGGTGTAAATGTCGGCTAAGTTAGAATTTTTCTAACTTCCATATTCCGCCTACTTAGTTTTACCGCCTAAAAATACGGTAAAATCCACAAAACTATTTAGTCGAGAACCTCCTTTATTTTAGTAATATTGGGCATATAGACTAGCCTTTTGCCTTTTCTTGTCTCGGTAAGATATCCCTTTTTAACTAGGAAGTTAAGGTCATTATATGACGTTGGGCGAGAGACTCCATGTTTATTTTGGTGCGTTATTACATCTGTATATTCACTGCTATGGTCAACAAAATATTTCAACAAGGCAACCTGTCTAGCGTTGAAATCTTCTAATACTGAAGTTACCTTCTTTAATTCATCCGCTTCCTTCATTTTTTGTTCGAAATGCTCCATGAATTGAATAATGGATTCTTTAAAAGTTTCGGCTATATAGAACATAAAATATGTCATGTCAAAATCATCGTTTTCACTATACAGAAAGGCATTGTCATAAGCTTTTCGACTCTGTTTAATTGCCCTCGACACAGAAATATATTCAATAAGCCAATAATTTTTCTTTAGTAGGTACCAATAAAAAATAGCTCTTGAGGATCGTCCATTTCCATCTGCAAAAGGGTGCAAATAAGCAAACCAAAAATGTAAGATAGTTGCCTTAATGACTGGGTGAGTAAACTCTTCATCTTCAGTTTCAGGCTCATTAGCATATTTAAGTAATTTTTTTAGTTCAGACAACATAACTTCCCGCCTTGGGGGAGTGTGAGCTATTTCGCCCGTAAGAGGATCGTGCACTACAATTTCATCTTCATCGTCCCTAAACCTGCCAACAATAGAAATATCATCATCGGCTGTTTGGTCTGTAAGTATTCCCTGCAAATCTAGTAGCATCTGCTCGGTGAGGTCTAAATCCTTCCACTCAGCAATTTTTTGCATTGCTAAATAGTTATTTACTATCATCTGCTCACTTTTGTTTCTTGGTTTCCTTTGAGACAAGATCATCTCTTTTGCAACCTTATGGGTTGTATTGGCTCCCTCTATTTGACTTGAGGCGATGGCTTCTTCGGTCAATGAACTTATTATATACTTTGAAGCTTGAGCGCCTGTTGGTTTATCTCTGAAACTTTTCAACAAACCCGCTCCGTGGGTATCGATAAAGTTAAGTTTCTGGTACAAACTTTTCGGCAAACCATAAGTAAACGTCTCACCAGAAATAGACTTCACTGGTGTTCTTTCATTTGAAGACCTTGTGATCTTTAAAACTGTCCACCCTTCCTCGGGCGTGATGTTTTTAGGAAATGAATAATATTTAAATTTATCCCAATAAACATATTCCTTTTGAGCTTTGCTTAATATTTCTTGGACCTCTTTTAAATGATGCACCTTCTGAAGAAGTTCACCTGTTAATAACTTTTGCCACTTTGGGGGTTTTTCTATCATAAATTTGTGTTGTAAAATATAGCTTTTTTGTCTTTCTGCTAATTTACTGTTAATTCTAGCATAATTAACAGAAAACAGCAATAGACTTACTTGTTAGGCAATTCTACCCCTAGCGGTAACTCTGGTACTGGCTTTATCCTAAAACAGATTAAGGATGGAAAGCTGGTGGTGGTTAAATAAAGATTACTTAGCTTCTGTTTTATCCGCAAATGGAATAACCACAGGGACGACAGGAATCTTGTTCCTTCTCTTCATAACAAAGTAGAAATGAGCAATCGTACCACCAAGAGCATTGGTCATAAGATCAATCGC
>CAIJXO010000090.1 GCA_903824735.1 uncultured bacterium
TGAAAAACCAAACCAGCGCCGATAAAACCGATACCCACCAAAATTTGTGAGGCCATACGTAGTGGGTCAAAATTAGTAAGATTTACAAATTGAGAAGAAACGATTTGTGAGACCAGGACAAATAAAGATGAACCCATCGCCACCAAAGCATAAGTACGCATACCAGCCGTCTTCCCCGCTAAAGTTCGCTCGACACCGACAAGTCCACCAAGCGCTACCGCCACCACGAGTCTGATTAGAATATCAATTGTTGAAAGTTCCATGTTTCTAATTATAGCACACCACTACGTTATTTTACAAAGTAAAATAACTTCGCGGTGCAAGTATCTCTGCCTCGTACCGCGAAGCTCGTTTGGCTTTGGAAACGAGCGAAGTGGTATGTTAAGATATTCTAGTGAAAATAACTGATCAAAAAAAGGCTCTACAAAAGCTTGGTCTAAATACTCCCGAAGACTTTCTCTATCACTTCCCGTCTCGCTATGGGGACACTTCAGAGATGAAAAGTATTGGCAGTCTTGTCGCTGGCGAAGCAGCTGTCGTCTTTGGAAAAATAATTGGCTTAAAAACCGGCAAAGCTTTTGTAAAGAGAACACCGATATCCGAAGGTTATATCGAGGATGAAACTGGTCGTCTAAAAGTAATCTGGTTCCATCAGCCATACATCGCCAAGATGATTCATGACGGCGCCCTAGTCCGCGCTGAAGGAAAAATTTCCGAGCGCAAAGGTGTCTTGGGCATGATGAATCCCAAAATTGAGACTGTCGCCACTGTACCGACCGGCGTTGGTGATTCACTGTTTGGTAGCGAAGGTGAAGCACACTCACTCTATCCTGTTTACCCAGAAAGCCGAGGCGTTACATCAAACTGGCTTTATCACTCGATTCAGAAAATATTAAAAAGTGGAATCCTCGATGAACTAAAAGATCCCATTCCTGATTACATTTTAAAAACTTACAATCTCCCCTCTCTCGCGACTGCTCTAGTCTGGATTCATGCGCCACTGAAAAAAGATGATGCCCTCGCCGCGCGCAAAAGATTTGCATTCGAAGAAGTCTTCTTTATCCAGCTGCAAAAAAAGAAAGAGCGATTACTTTGGCAAAAAGAGCCAGCTTTCACTATCGAGAAAAGTGCCAGTGATATTGAAAAATTTGTCGCGCGTTTTCCTTTCAAAGCGACCGAGGCTCAAGCCAAAGCCATCGAAAGTATTATGACGGATTTTCGTAGCGGTCACGCTATGTCGCGTCTACTTGAAGGCGATGTCGGCTCAGGTAAAACCGCTGTGGCCGCGGCGACCGCGTATTCAGTGATTACTTCGCGGCCCAAAGGCCAGGATTTTGGTCGCCTACAGGTGGCCTATATGGCGCCAACTGAAATTTTAGCGAAACAACATTTTGAAAGTTTTATTCAATACTTTACTTATCTTGGTATAAATATTGGTTTAATCACCGGAAAAGAATGTCGCAAGTTCCCTTCTAAAACTAATCCGAAAGAATGGACAAACATTTCCCGCGCTCAGCTTTTAAAATGGGTAGAAAACGGCGAGATTCCAATTCTGATCGGCACGCACGCCTTGATTCAAAAGTCTGTAAAGTTCAAGCACTTGGCCTATGTGATTATCGACGAGCAACATCGTTTTGGAACAGCACAAAGACAAAAATTGGCGAAGAAAGATAAGATCAATCCCCATTTACTTTCCATGACCGCCACTCCGATACCGAGAACTTTAGCCCTGACGATTTACGGCGATTTGGATTTGACTTTGCTTGACCAAATGCCCGCCGGTCGTAAACCAATCATCACGGAAATAGTTTTACCAAACGAGCGAGAAAATACTTATGAAAAAATAAAACAAGAATTAAAAGCAGGTCGACAAGTTTATGTCATCTGCCCAAGAATCGACCCGCCCGCCGAAGACGGCATTCGGGCGGGCGAACCAGATCTGACGACCCTGCAAACAAAGTCTGTAGTAGAGGAAGCCGAAAGACTAGAGCGCGAAGTTTTCCCGGAATACAAAAACAAAATTGGTGTACTGCACAGTAAAATGCTGCCCGCTGATAAAGAATCTGTAATGGAGCAATTTAAACTGGGAGAAATAAAAATATTAGTAGCGACTTCGGTGGTTGAAGTCGGAGTGAATGTGCCAAATGCGACAGTTATAATAATCGAAGGAGCTGAGAGATTTGGCTTGGCACAACTTCACCAACTTCGGGGACGAGTGATCAGAAGTAACGACCAAGCTTACTGCTACGTTTTTGCTGATAGTAAAACTCAAAAGACTGTGGACCGACTCAAAGCTTTCAAAAATTCTTCAAACGGCTTTGAATTGGCTGAATATGATTTAAAACTACGCGGCCCAGGCGAGCTTTCAGGTAATAAACAATGGGGTATTTCCGATATAGGAATGGAAGCTTTGAAAAACATAAAGATGGTGGAAGCCGCGCGTACTGAGGCTGAATACTTACTGACCAACGATTTTGAATTTGAAAAGTATCCAATACTAAAAGATAAATTAATCAAACGCAAAGAGGGCGAGATACATTTTGAATAAAGTCCACCTTGTGCGCGTGGTAGGGCTCGAACCTACGAACCACCTAGGTATAAGCTAGGCGCTCTACCAACTGAGCTACACGCGCA
>CAIJXO010000091.1 GCA_903824735.1 uncultured bacterium
ATAGTCATGGGGTAAAGACCGTCGCTTTCGCTAGGATCAACACCGCATTTACTCAGGAACATTTTCAGGATTTCAAACAGGATTACGAAAAACTTGGTGGAATGATTGTCGCTGACGAGACATTTGTATCACCAGGATTAGACGTGAGATCGGAATTGACTAAAATCAAGCAAAAGAAACCAGATGCTGTTTTCGATATCCATAATTCTGGACCGTCGATAGGCCTACTGGTTGCTCAAGCTCATCAGGTTGGCTTAGAAACAAAGTGGATATCTACCTGGGCGACAGAAAACGGCGCCCTAATGAAGCAATACCCGGAAGAAATTGAAGGAATGATTTATCCGTTTATGTATGATGAATCGTCCTCCCAAAATTCTAAAATCTTTGCCGACAAAATTCGTAATATGGGTAAAACAGCCGATTTCTATGTTGCTTGTGGTTATGACATAGTGAATCTTGTCGCAAGAGCGATGAAAGACATAAATATAAATAATACGGACGAGATCAAGGCCTCATTGCTGTCTATAAAAGACTACGATGGTGCCACGGGTAGGTTTGGTTTCGATAGCAACGGTGATGTAACGAGAGATATCTTCATCAAGACCGTCAAAGACGGGAAGTTTGTCAAAGTAGGCGAGTAAAAGGAATCGTATTTACTCCGGAATCGAGTTCCAGATAAACTCAAAAATGTTTTTTTGAAGGTTGATTATATCTTTATTACTGACTGTCGTTGCCATCCTGTTACTTTCAAACGTCTGACTTAGGAAAACATGGTTGGTGACCGTAAAATTGGCCGGTAGGGGCATGTTAGGTGGTAGTATTCTTACTTGTGAGTTTAGATTCTTAGCGTATTTCTTTCTTTCGTGTGAGGATTCGCTATCGTCTACGATTATTCTTACATCAATATTGAGTTTGGCTCTATCCTCGACATACTTCTTGAAAAATTTTGGATCAAGGCCAAAGAACTTATCATTGTTACCAATAATGTAACAGAAGTCTCCAGAACGATAGTTGTCCAAGATTTCCAAGTAAAGATTTTTTATTGACTCCAAGCTTTCGTAGGTCTTGATCGAGTTGTCACCACCTTTTGATTTATAAAGTGATGTCAGCTCGGGAATAACAATCTCCAGGGTTTCTTTCTTGTTCTCAAAAATAGAGACGAGATTCTGTGGGTGAGTGGAGCAGTATAATTTTTTGAAACCTTTTGATTCAGTTATCATAAGACCTTTGCTGATTAAGGCTTTGATTATTTCATACACAGTTGTTCTTCTGATTCCGGTTTTTTTAGAAATTTCAAGGATGGTAGTCGGACCAAGCTCAAGAGCGGCGACGTAAACTTGGGCTTCACTCTCCTTTAATCCGAACCCGATTAGGGCGTTTTTATATTTATTTATACTCATTTTTTAGCTTGTGTCGGAAATAAAAGACATTACCGATACCAATATATACTATATTAATAAAGCTTTTTTTGCAACTACCATCTCGATGTAAGACAAATATGACATATATACAATATCATGATATTCTGTTTATGTCGAGAGATTTAACAAATATAACGTTTAAATACAATGCAAAATAGAAAAAT
>CAIJXO010000092.1 GCA_903824735.1 uncultured bacterium
TGACTCAACGTACAAAATACCAGAAGCGACTTGCTTCTTCTTAGCCGAAGATTTGACTGCTACCTTAGCATCCTTTACTTCCGCTTTTACTTCACCTTCTGCTTTTGTATTTTTATCTTTGGCCATTATATTTTATTTTTTCTCAGCCGCTTTTCTACCGGTTCCCATGGTCTTTCGAGTGTTACCACGAAGAGTTCGGGAATTGGTTTTGGTTCTTTGACCTCTTGAAGGAAGCTTTTTAGCGTGTCTAGTTCCGCGATAAGTCTTGATATCTTTTAATCTCTTAATATTGGCAGAAACTTCGCGCTTCAAGTCACCTTCGATCTTTCTTACTTCGATGATTTTTCGGACGGCATTCTCTTCATCGGGAGTAATCTCAGATCCTTTCTTCTCAGGATTCACTTTCGCTTCAATTAAAATACTTTTAGCCAAAGAAAGACCTATACCGTAAAGAACAGTAAGGCCAACTTTCAATCTTTTGTTGTCTGGGATGGTGATTCCTGAAATACGCATAAAATAAAATTACTTGGCGATTCTATCATAAACGCCGTTTAAATGCAATGGTTTAGCCTTGGCGTTGCTTGTGGCGAGGATTACCCGTACAAACGACCATTACTCTTCCCTTACGGCGGACAGTTTTGCACTTTGGACAAATCTTTTTAACTGATGCTTTTACTTTCATATTGATTGGTATTAAAAATTAAAATCTTTTATTGATTCGGCCTTTACCACCATACTCATCCACTTCATAAGATATCTTGTCCCCGATTAAAACTCGAATTCGGTGCAAGCGCATCTTACCAGACAAGAAACAAAGCAACTCTTCACTGCCATCAGTTGGCTTAACTTTAAAAAGAGTATTAGGAAAAGCCTCGACGACTACTCCCTCTTTGATTTGTTTAGTATTATTGGCCATTGAAAACGAACTTGGCTATCATAACAAATAACTAGCCCCCTAGTCAAGCTCGATTACCTTAATCTTACTTAAATCGTCAGGGAAATAGCGTGTCCAAACCGGACTAAAGGAAACGACAATGCTTTTTACTTGCTCCTTATACTTACTTAAGATTCTGACCGCATCGCTCGCTTTTTCACCGGCCAAATCTTTTTTAATCTCAGCAGTATCGTATAGCCACTTGATTTTAGCGTTACCAGTAAACCTCAAATCAATAGCAGAGTTCTTCCAAAGGCTTACTTGATCTTTAGCCACAAAAGAAGTCCTCAAATCATCAGTGCTGATAAAGTTTACGGCAAGATTATCGAAATTAGCGACTTTCTTGGCGGCCACCAAATCGGCTAGTTTTAAGCTATTAAAGACAACGCTGTTAAGCTCGCCTCGAACATTGATTTTAACTTTGCTGTCGGAGACGATTGAATCTGGCAAGCTGCTAAAGGTAATAGTGTAGGAATTTGGGAAGACTAAATAGTTATCAGGTTTTACGGCGTAAAGTTCTTTAACCAAATTTTCTTTTAAGGCCGCCTTAGTAGCTTCAATTGCCGTCGCCCGAACAGTGTCTGCGACGATTCTTTGTTTGCCAACCAAACCACCGGCGATGTCGGTCTTAAGCAGAGCATAAAAACTATTGTAACGAGGACTCCCCTTAAAACCGGGTATCTTAAAATCACCCTTCAGGTCCGACAATCTTAGATTGTAACTGTCCCCCGGTTGATCGGCAAAAACAGTAGCTTCGACACTTCCTGGTACAGTTTTACCGCTTACCACCTTTGTGCCCGGAACATCGACTGAACTATTTAGACGATAAATTTTACCGTCAGCAGTCTCGAATCGTGTATTATTAATCAAACGCTGGGATGCCGAGCTGTAACCATTATAAATGATGATCTTACCACTGGCTTTCTGGTTCGCCTCCTTTTCTTCGGTGGCTTCAACGGTCATACCGTCTTCTTTATTCAATTTCAAAACTTCAAAAGGCAGACTGTAGGTATCATTATTAAAGGTTACTGTCTCTACCTTTGGAGTGATGGTCAAAGTTGCTCGTGAAAAAATAAGCGAGACACCAAAAAACAGGGCCAGAAGGGCAACGATGGCAATCAACCAAATCACAAACTTTGGGTTTACGGGACGGCGGTTACCACGAACCTTCGGAATATCATACCTTTCATGGTAATCGACAGCGGGCTTGGCGATAACCGGTTTCTTCTCACGGGAAATTGGAACATCACGAATCGACATTCTTTTGGGTGTTATATCATTTATTACTTTTCGTGGCATATTTATATTTTATATATTTTATCAAGGAAAGTTAGGGTGACCTTAAACATTGTATCATCAATTTTGGTTGGAGTGTTAATCTTTTTAGCTTCAAGAGTAATCACTTCAAAATTTTTTGCCTTCAATTCCCCACTTAAGTCTCCGGCCAAGTCGCAGGTGGCAACAAAGAATATTTTTTCAGGTATGTATAGCTGTTCGACAAACTGATCAAAGGTCTCAGATACCTTTGCTATCCAGTCACGGACAATTGCTTGCATCGCCGTCGTAAATTTCAAACTCGCCATCGCATCATTGCTTTTAGTATTATGCATCTTAATCATCGAGTCAGCCAAGATCGGTGTTACTTTTAGTTTTTCGGCTAATTCTCTCATGCAATGATTACGGCCAAATGGGAAAGAAATAGTACTGAATATCACTCCACTTTTCACGAGCGAGATATCGGTCATTTCATGGCTAACATCGACGAAGACAAAATCCTCATAATTTGGGAAAAGGTCACGTATCACCGAGAAGATTGCCAGAGTCGAGGAGTGACAGTAAACATTCTTGACAATGAAACTCTTCGAAACTACTCCTTCGATCGCACTTAGAATTTCCTCTGGTACGGCCGTGATAAGTAGAGATATTTCAAGCTCGCGTACCTGCTTACCGACAATTTCACTGACCACATACCCGTTGACCTTCATCTGTATAATCTTGCTTTCAATAATTTTACCGTGTTCTTTGATATCCAAGGTCTGTTTCTCTTGGTTGGCAATTAATTTATTTAAATACTCTTCGGTAATTTTAAAAGGCTTTGATTCGCGAACGCGGATGGTTTTAGTCTGAGAGATACACCAAGGTGACGAGAAGATGTAGAAAATATTCTTGATCGAATTTTTGTTTCCTGCTTGGATCTTTGCGACAAGAGAAGTAATGGCTGTCTTGGCTAAATCAAGATGTCGCGCTGGATTCAGCTCTTCTTGAAAAGGAATAGCCTCTTCGGCAAAAGAAAGTACACTCACACCCGGCTTTTCAGTAAACTTCACTACGGTGGCGGCGATGTTTCCGCTACCGATATTAAAGACTAGCGAATAACTGTCTTTTTCGACTTTAGTAGGCAGGCTAATTTTTATTTTCTTGGTAAAAGAAAAGAACGACATATACTAATTATAATACAGTAAGTATGGGATAGCAAACAGTTTATTCGAGAACGGCTTTGATTCTTCTCACGCCAGCCGAAACTGCCTCTTCCTTCACGATTTTAAAGTGTCCAAGCTCGGAAGTATTCTTCACGTGTGGACCGCCACAGAATTCTTTAGAGTAAGCATCCTCGATTGAGTCGCCAATATAGTAGACCGAAACTTCATCGCCGTACTTATCGCCAAAGAAATGCAAAGCACCAGTCTTCTCGGCCTCAGCTTTAGGTAAAATCACCTTGTTCATGGGTAATTTCTCCATGATTTTTTCGTTTACAATATCCTCGACTCTTTTCTTCTCATCATCGGTCATCTTGGCTGAATGCACAAAGTCAAAGCGTAAACGCTCGGCGGTAATATTACTTCCCTTCTGTTGAACATTATTTCCAAGCACGTCTCTCAAAGCTTGGTGTAGCAAATGTGTCGCAGTGTGATAGCGTAGTTCAACTTCACCAGTACCGCCAAGTCCGCCCTTAAACTTGTGTTCCGAACCAACACGCGAAAGGTCTTGGTGTTTTTTCAAATCTTCCGCAAATTTTACCTCATCAATAGTCTGTCCTTTTTCTTTGGCTAACTCTTTAGTCAATTCGATTGGAAAGCCATATGTTGAAAACAAAATGAAAGGATCAATTCCCTTCTCGAATTCTTTTAGTCCGCTTTCGAGGGTCTTTCGAAATTTACTCTCTTCTAGATCGATTTCTTTTTTAATCATGGATGATCGTGCCATGATTTCAGGATATGAGTCCTTGTACATTTCAGCAATAGGTTCCACAACCTCGGAAAGTGCGCTGGCTTTTATCCCGAGAAAATCAGCAAATCTTACACCCCGTCGAATAATTCTACGAACAAAATACCCTTGATCAGTATTTGAAGGTAGTACATTATCAGAAATCAAAAACACCGCAGCTTTCATATGATCAGCGATCACGCGAAAGGCTCTTGTCTCATTTTCATTTTGACTATACTTTTTGCCTGAGGCCTTCTCAATACAATCCAAAATCGGTCGATGATTTATAGCAATCACATCAGGGCAGTCATTCACCGCCATTGTTATCCTTTCTAGACCTCCTCCAAAATCAACATTTTTTTGCGGCAATTTAGAAAAACCCCCGTCCGTATTTTTCTTATATTCCATAAATACGTTATTACCGATTTCTAGATATCTTACACA